>JAFBAP010000159.1 GCA_019247695.1 Verrucomicrobiota bacterium
CGTCTCTTCGAGGGCTGGTAGCGGAAGGAGTTCGGAGTTTGGGGTTCGGAGTTCGGAGGCGTCGTAGAACCAGGTCCGATCTCCCCCGAGGGTCAGGCGTACCCGGCGGGAAGGCGGAATCATCCGCAGAACACGCAGAAGGACGCAGAAAAGAGAAAACATCCACAGATTACACAGATTGACACAGATTAAGGGGACCTGGCGGCAACTCAAAGGTTGACACTCGCACCCACCCCCCATGATGCCGCTCCGAACTCCGAGCCCTTTCCTCTTCCCGCCGTGGTCGCCGTGGCCCGCCGTGTTCGCCGTGTGAACTCTTACGTTGTGCCCGCCAAACCCGCTGTGCCCGCCGTGTGACCGAACTCCGAACTCCGAACTCCGAACTCCCAACCCGTTACCCGTTCCTACATCCCCATGATCTGGTAGCCGCCGTCGACGTAGATGACCTGACCGGTGATCGCCGCCGCGCCGTCACTGGCGAGGAAGACGCCCGTCTGGCCGAGCTCGGCCGGATCGCAGCTGCGCTTCAAGGGGGCGTGTTCCTGGTAATGCTTCAGGATGGTCGAGAATCCTGAGATCCCGCGTGCGGCCAGCGTTTGCACCGGGCCGGCGCTGATGCAGTTCACGCGGATTTTGCGGGAACCGAGATCGTAGGCCAGGTAACGGGTGGTTGCCTCCAGGCTGGCTTTTGCCACCCCCATGACGTTGTAGTGCGGGAAAACCTTTTCCGCTCCGTAGTAGGTCATCGAGATGATGCTTCCGCCTTCGGTCATCAACGGCGCCGCTTCGCGGGCCAGCGCTACCAGGGAGTAAGCGCCGATATCGTGCGCAATCCGGAAAGCATCGCGGGTGGTGTCCAGAAACGCGCCTTCAAGCGCTTCCCGCGGCGCGTAGGCGACGGCGTGCAGCATCAGATCAACCCGATCGGTTACCTGGCGCACGTGGCCGAAAAACCGGCTGATCTCTTCGTCATTCGCGACGTCGCAAGGAAACAAGGGAATGTCGGGGCCAAACGCCGAAGCCAGCTCCTGCACGTTTTCTTTCAACCGTTCACCCTGGTAGTTAAAGATCAGTTTGGCGCCCGCCGCCGCCCACGCCTGGGCGATAGCCCAAGCAATGCTGCGTTTGTTCGCAACCCCAAAAACCAGGCCGGTTTTACCGGCAAGAATCTGCTGCGTCATAGCGGTAAGTAATAGGCAGGAAGACGCGTCGGGCTAGAAGTTTTCCTGCCCTTTGGCCGGGCGGGCCGGCGATCTCAATCCCTGAAGCACCCGCCCGTTGGCGAATTCCCGGGCCCGCGAAGGGCCGGCGCCTCAGGCCGGTGGGAGTCCGGCCCGTTTTCCCGGACGTTTGGACGGGCTCTTGAGCGCCGGTTCGCTGAAGGAAGGACAGAGGCCGGCCAATTCGCAACCTGCGCAATCCGGGTTGCGTGCGAAACAACGCCGGCGCCCGTGCCAGATCAACCAGTGGCTCACCATGATCCAATCCTCCCGCGGCACCAGGCGCAACAGGTCTTGCTCAATCTTTCCGGGATCACTCTGCCTGGTAAATTGAAAGCGACGCGCCAACCGGGTCACGTGCGTGTCGACCACAATGCCTTCCGTGATGTTGAACGCGTTGCCGAGCACCACGTTGGCGGTTTTGCGTCCCACCCCCGCCAGACTCGTGAGTGCCTCGATCGTGGCCGGAACTTCGCCGTTATGTTCGGCGACGAGATCCTGGGCCATCAACCGGATGTTACGGGCCTTTGCCCGGAAAAAGCCGGTCGATTTGATCTCCTGTTCCAAGACCTCTTGAGGAACCGAGGCATAGTCCTGAGCCGACCGGTATTTTTTGAACACGGTCGCCGTTACCAGATTCACCCGCTTATCAGTGCATTGGGCCGATAAAATCGTGGCGACGAGCAGTTCCAGCGGGTTGGAAAAGTTCAACTCACAGTGGGCGTCAGGGTAAGTCGCCCGCAATTTCCGGAGAATCGCTGTCGCTCGTTCTTTGATAATCCTGGTCGGAGAAGGCATGCAGTCGGTTCGGTTTACCCTTAAAGAGGAGGTCCACAGATTACACCGTGGGGTGCCGGGTGTCGCGCGTCGAGTGCGGAGTATCGGGTAGATGCGGTCACACGGCGGCCGCGGCGGGAAGAGGAAGTCTGGACTTGACATTCGCAAGCCGTCCCCGAGATCGCACCCGGCACCGGGAGGTTCCTGGCCGCTTTCGCCTTGTCCTTTCCGGCTCAAAATGCTTGACTTTTGTCGTTCGATTCCCCCCCCGACCGGCGCCGGTTGGTTCGCCACCATGACGGCGCCGACCCGAACAAATGAAACACCTCAAGCATCACCGGCCAGTTTACACCGTTGGAGGCCTGAAGCTCCCGTGGGGTGCTGTGATGCTGATTCTAGTGCTGACCGGCGCAGTGTGGGTCTTCTTTTACCTGGAGGATATGGCGCTTGACCCAGGTTCCACGACTGTCGTGGCGCTGGCGATCATTCTCCTGGTGATGGTGGGCCGATGGTTGCTGGCGCGGGCACGCCAAAAAGGAGCGGCGAAATGAGCCGTGCTCGTACTCTGGCTTTCGCTGTTGGCTTGTGGGCCGGACTGGCGGTGCCAGCACCGGCTCCGGCGCGAGCCGGAGATGCGGCCTCTCCAGGAATTCCGGACTTGGTCTGTAGTTTGGACCAGCCCGTTGTCGGTCCGCACGAACCGGTAAAAGCGACGGTGCTGGTGAATGCGCCGGAGCCAATATCGCTGGAGTACAGGTGGCATGCTGATGCCGGTGGTTTCGTCTTGCCGGGATCTGAACTTTCGAGAGAAGCCAGCGGTTCCACCATCGAGTGGAACCCGGACGGGATTGCTTCCGGATCGTACACCCTGACGGTTACGGTGACGCATGGGAAGGATTCGTGCGGCTCCTGTTCTTTGGTGGTGGTGGTCGGCCGGGAAGTAAGGTCGGCACCCCATCGGGCTGGTGCGGAGTTCGGACGCGAAATTCGCAGAGCGCTGCTTCTGAAAGATCGTCCAGAGAGCAAAGGCTTCGGTCTCTACAGTTACATGCTTCTCGGCGCTCCCCCGAACGACTCAAATCATGAGCGATACAAGAAATTTGTTCAGGCCTATTTAGACAGGCTTATCAAATTCGAGGAACTGCAAAGCTACTTTCTTCCTTCGCAACTGAACGTGACTTATCTGCCGGTGGACAAGGAGCCGCCGGAGACCTTCACCAGCGATTGGGTTCTGGACCACTTCGATTATGCACGGGCCAGGTTCCTGCTCGCGGCTGTCCCTGGAATTCATGGAGACGGCCCGTTCATCATTTCATCGTACCATCCGCTCCAGGGACCTGACAGCCTTACCAAGCCATACCTGTTTGAAGACCTGTCGAGCGCACCTCCGGAGGTAGTGGAGTTCTGGGTACAGCAATTCAAAAGTCAGACCGCGCAAGAACGATCCTGGGACAAGGAAACGGTGAGTAGAGTGGCGCTGAGACTACGCACCGTGATCGCCATCTTCGCGAAAGGACTGCCGGACGTTCAGAGGGCTGTGTTCCAATACATTAAACCCGTCATGGATCCTTAAAGGCATGTTTCCGACCGGACGTTTGCTGGTAATTAGCGTGCTGCTCGCCGCTCTGGCCGCCAGCGCTCAGACCACGCCGGCAGCCGACGACCGGCACCGCGCGGCAGACCTGATGGCCGCGGGGTTGAAACTCTTCGGCCGGGGGACGCCTGAAACGCTTCAGGCGGCCGCCCTTGATTATCAGGAAGCGGCGGACTTGTGGCGTAAGCTCGGAGATGATCCGAAGCGGTTGGAGGCCCTCGTCAGCCTTGCCACCGTTCACTTCAACCTTCACGAGACCGGGGAAGCATCGGCGGTCCTGAATCAGGCTCTGGACTTGGCGCGAGCGACCGGCAACCGGGTCGGGGAAGGAACGGTTCTCGCAAGCCTCGCGCTGCTCCACCACAACCTTGGAGACCAGCGGCAGGCGATTGATGAACTGGCGCAGGTCCGACGGATTTGTCAGGAACTCGGCGATAAGAACGCCGAGCTGCAGGCTACCGGCTCGCAGGGTTTCTGGTTGGAGGCGGCAAAGGATTACCCGGCCGCAATCGAGGCCTACGAACGCGGCTTGGCGCTGTCTCGGGAGACCAGCAACCGGAAGGCTGAAGCCTTGATGCTCCTGCGCCTCGCCCAGGTGCACGAAATTCTGCCCCAACAGGACACTCCAGAAAAAGGCCGGCAGGAGGCTTGGGAGAAAGCCGCAGAGCTGTTCGTGCAAGTGGTGCCGCTGCTTCAGGCAAATGCGGACCGGCTGAATGAGGCGAACGCCTGGTGGGGGCTGGGGACGGTGAACGAGCGCCTGGGCCGGATCGACCAGGCGCGCGACGCCTACCTGAAGGCCTTGCCTCTGCTGCCCGATTTGAAGAATTCTGAGGCGGAAGGCCAAATCTTGCTGTCGCTGGCCAGTGATGAAAACAAGCTGCAGCAGGTGGAGAATGCGATCAAACATTACGAGCAGGCCTTGCCCTTGCTGGCCTCAGCCAATGACGCATCGGACCAGTACAAAGGAGAGATCGGCTTAGGGACGGCTCGCGAGGCCCTGGGACAAAATGCAAAGGCGCTCGAAGCCTACCAAGCAGCCGTAACCGTTGCGCACGCCACGGGCGACAAATCGGCCGAGGGCACGACGCATCTACGCATCGGGTTGCTGCAATTCAATGCTCATGCCTTGAACGAGGCTTTCACGGCCTACGGCGAAGCAGGGAAGCTCTTTGAAGCTATCGGTGACCGGCAGAGCCAGGCGTTAGCGTTGGCAGGGATGGCTTCAGTTTACCGGCGTCTGGGCGAGTACAAAAAGCAACTCGAGTGCTCCCAACGGGAGTTGGCCCTGCTTCAAAACGGCAATGACCGTTTTAAAGCCAACGCGCTGATGGCCGTCGCCGACGGTTATATCGCGCTCCATGAAAGCAGAAAAGCCCTCGAGTATCTGGATCAGGCTCGCACGTTAAACGAGCAGAATCCCGCGGCCAAAGCGTGGGTGCTGATGGAGCTGGGCGAAGTCTATTATGGAATGGGCGATCAGAAGAAGGCCCTCCAGGTGCAGAACGAGGCACTGGATATCGAGCGCTCGCTCAGAAACCCGGCCGCCGAAGCCAAGGTGCAGAATGACCTCGGCCTCACTTATTCAGCCATGGGCGAGAGAACGAAGGCTCGCAACGCGTTCCAGGACGTTCTGAAGGATGCAAAGGCGAGAACAGACATCCAGCAGCAGTCTGCTGCCCTAAGTAACCTGGCGCGACTGCACCAGGATTTCGGTGACGACAAAGAAGCCAAGCGATACTACGACGAGTCGCTGGCTCTGGCCCGCCAGGATGGGAACGGGGAGCAGGAGGCGGCGACGCTTACCGGCCTGGGTATGTTGTATCATTCATTAGGTGAAGAGCAGAAAGCGATCGACACGCTCAATGAGGCGCTCGCCAAACGGCGCAGTATCGGGGACCGGCATGGGGAAGCGGTGACGCTGAACAGCTTCGCCATCGTGTACAGTGACACGGGGGAAACGCAGAAAGCGCTCGAGGCGGCGAACTCGGCTCAGTCCATTTTCCGCGAACTGGGCGACACGCCGGAAATTGCGCACGGACAGCAGACGCTCGGATCGATTTATCAATCCCTCGGTTTGTACGAGCGGGCGAAAAGTTGTTTCGAGCAGGCCCTCGAAACACGGAAACAGCTTGGGGACGAGGGAGGCGAGGCGGTCACCCTCAACAGTCTTGGAGTGCTTGCGCAGTACCAGAGAGGGCCGAATGAAGCCCTTACTCAAGCAGAGGGGCGCGAAGCCCTTGCACCGTTTGAGGAGTCATTGCTGCGCGCCGAGAAGCTTGGAAACCGCATTGCGCAGGCTCGTCTGCTGACAAATATGGCACTGGTGTTGACTGATGCGGCCGAGTTGCCGGAGGCAAGGGAGAAACTCGACCGCTCGTTGCAGATTGCACGCGAAACGGGCGACGTGGATAGCGAGGCGCTGGCGCTTCACAACCTGGGATTCGTCTACAGCCGGCTCGGCAATCCGGACCAAGCCCTCGCCTATTACCGGCAGGCTTTGGATCTCTGGCGCCAAATCCGGGACGAAATCGCCGCGGCAAGGGTGTTATCCCTGATGGCCAAAACCGAGCGTGAACAAGGCAAACTCAAGCTTGCTCTTGACCACGTCAATGAAGCCATTCGCCTTAATGAATCTCTCCGCAGCAAGCTGGCGAGCCAGGAGTGGCGGGCGTCCTATCTGGCCACGGCAGGCAATCCTTACGAAACGAAAATCGGGCTTCTCATGCAATTGCACCGCGAGCAACCCGGCCGCGGGTACGATGCGCAGGCGCTCGAGACCAGTGAACGCGCCCGGGCGCGCAGCCTGTTGGAACTGTTGGCTGAGTCACGAACCGCCATCCGTCAGGGCGTGGATCCGGAAGTCCTGGAACAGGAACGCTCCATCGAACGCTCGCTTAATGCCAAAGCATCCGAACTCCGAAAGCTTGACCCGTCTTCTGAGGACGGCAGAACGCTCGAGCGGGAGATTGAGGACCTCACCGCCAAGCACGAGAGTACGGAGGCCCAGATCCGCCTCAAAAGCCCAGCGTACGCCGCACTGACGCAACCCCGGCCGCTGACGCTCGGAACGATTCAGCAGGAAGTGCTCGATGCGGATACATTATTGCTTGAATATTCACTGGGTGAAGATCGCAGCTACCTGTGGGCAGTCACGCCGACCTCGCTTTGGTCCTACGAGTTGCCGAAGCGCTCACAGATCAAGGCGGATGCAAGCGACTACTTCTATCTTCTCGCGCAGAACAGCCTGAACCGTGCAGACCTGGATGAAAAGGAAGCCAGCCTGAGTGATGCCCTCCTTGGGCGTGTGGCTGCGGAATTGAAGGGGAAACGGCTGGTGATTGTCAGTGATGGGGAACTCGCTGCCGTTCCGTTCGCAGCTCTGCCGACGCCATCCGGTTCCAGACCCCTCATCGCTGACCATGAGATAGTGATTGAGCCGTCTGCGTCGGCGGTGGCAATCCTGCGCCACGAGACGATGGACCGCAAAATTCCTCCCAAGGACATCGCGGTAATCGCCGATCCAGTATTTGGGGAGAGTCTTCCGTCCCTGAAACACACGCGCGACGAAGCGAATGGGATTCTTGGGCTCACCACCCCGGAACGGTCAATGGCGCTGATGGACTTAAAGGCGAGCAAGGCAGCCGTTCAGGATCCGGACCTGGCGAATTACCGAGTGGTTCATTTTGCAACTCACAGCTTTCTTGATTCAGTCCACCCAGGGCTGTCCTACCTGGCACTTTCATTTTACGACGAAAATCGGCAACCCGTCGATGGCTTCCTGCGCTTGAATGAAATCTTCAATTTGAGACTGCCCGTGCAGTTGGTGGTGCTAAGCGCATGCCAGACCGGCCAGGGTAAACTGGTGAAGGGCGAGGGCCTGGTGGGGCTTACCCGCGGCTTTATGTACGCTGGCGCGGCGAGCCTGACCGTGAGCCTTTGGGAAGTGGATGATGACGCCACGGCGCAACTGATGATCCGCTTCTACAAAGGATTGCTTGGAAGCGATCACCTGCACCCTGCAGCGGCTCTGCGCGCAGCGCAACTCTCGGTCATGAAAGAAGACCGGTGGGGCCACCCGTACTATTGGGCGCCGTTTATCGTGGAAGGCGACTGGCGCTGACGTCACACCGCGGCACGGCGATTTGGCCGGCACAGCGACAGAGTTCACACGCCGAACGCTTCTCCATTTGGGCATTTTTCCGCTTGTGGCATTCGTGGCATTTTCTTAGGTTCCGGCCAGTTCTTTGCGAACTGGAACTTTAGCGAATGATGCAAGGAATCCCGTGTGAATCGGGAGCAGTTGCGCTGCTGTAACTGGGGACGAATCCTCAAGGCCAATCCGCCGCCAGGGGCGGGTGAAGGCGAGGATGAGGCTGGCGACCCGAGGACGCCAAGAACCAGGAGCCAGAACACTTGCTCATCCCGCTCTCATTCGTGTCGCCGCTAAAGCGGCGGGGCGACAAAACTTCTTCGCAAAAAAGGAGAATGAGGGATCGGTAAGGAAACGGGGCGTAAGCGCGTTTTCCGCTGATCTCTCGGCTGTACATCCAGAGATCAGACATGAACACCGCAAGCGTTGCACTCGAGCCGAACGGTTCCCCGGCGGCATCGGAAACAGGTCCGTTTTTTGAAGCGGCCCGGCAGCGGATCGATGCGAAAACCAAACCGCGCGGGTCGCTCGGGAAACTGGAAACGATCGCCGTCCGGCTGGCCTGGATTCAACAAGATCTGATGCCGCAGGTACGGCGTAAGCGCGTCTGCGTATTCGCCGCGAGCCATGGGATCGCCGCAGCCGGCGTGAGCGCTTACCCGCCGGAGGTGACCGGGCAAATGGTCCTGAATTTTCTGGCAGGCGGGGCGGCCATCAACGTTCTGGCGCGTCACGGCGGCATTGAAGTGCATGTGGTGGATACGGGCGTTGATGCCGATTGGCCCGAAACGGTTCTGGCCCGGCCCGATTTTTTTGTCCGAAGGTCCCGTCGCGGCACCCGCAACTTCCTTGAAGGCCGGGCCATGACCCCGGCCGAATGCGAGGGTGCGCTGCAGGCGGGCCGGGAGCAAGCGCGGCTGGCGGTGGCCGACGGGATTCAACTGCTCGGCATCGGCGACATGGGCATCGGCAATACCACCGCCGCGTCGGCTCTGTTCGCCGCCCTGCTGGGACTGGACGCACGGGAGGTCGTGGGCCGCGGGACAGGCGTTTCCGCGGCCGGCGTCGAGCGGAAAGCTGAGGCCGTCACCTGCGCGCTGCGGAAGCATGCCCCTGATGCGGTTGTTCCCCGTGACTGGCTGGAAGCGGTCGGCGGCTATGAAATCGCCGCGATGGCCGGAACGAT
Source organism: Verrucomicrobiota bacterium (assembly GCA_019247695.1). Taxonomy (NCBI): domain Bacteria; kingdom Pseudomonadati; phylum Verrucomicrobiota; species Verrucomicrobiota bacterium. The sequence goes on from JAFBAP010000159.1 coordinate 8,931, forward strand.
CCTCGAAGCGGCGGCGCACCGGCTGCCCACGGTCATAGACGGTTTTATCGCGACGGCGTCGGCGGCCGCCGCCTTCTCGATCGAGCCGGCCTGCCGTGATTTTTGCTTTTTTGCCCATCGATCCGATGAACGCGCGCACGGAGCGGTGCTGGCCGCGCTCGGTGCCGATCCGCTCCTCGACCTCGGCCTGCGGCTCGGTGAAGGCACCGGGGCAGCCCTGGCCATGCACCTCATCGAGGCTGCGGCCAAGGTCATAGGCGAGATGGCGACGTTTGAATCGGCGGGCGTCTCCGGTCCTGCAGAGCTCCTGCGGAATGAATAAATGAACGCGCCGTTCAACCATTTTCTCGGCGCCGTGATGCTGCTCACACGGGCGCCGGTCGGGCGCTTTTACCGGCATGAACCTGATAAAATGCTGGCTCATTCCGTCGTCTATTTCCCGCTGGTCGGACTGTTGGTGGGCGTTGCGGGCGGGCTGGCCGGGTGGGCTGCAAGCTTGATTTTTCCGGTTCCGCTGGCGGTGCTGATCTGCATGCTGGCGACCGTGGTCATCACGGGCGGTTTTCATGAGGACGGCCTGGCTGACGCCGCGGACGGCTTATTCGGCGGCCACACACCGGCGCGGCGCCTCGAGATCATGAAGGACAGCCGGATCGGCAGCTACGGGGCCGTGGCGCTCTGGTTTACGCTCACGGCCAGGTTTCTCCTGCTCCAGGAACTGTTGCGCCGCGCGGGCGGGGTATGGTTTGTGGGTATGCTGGCCTCGGCGCATACGCTCGGAAGGGGCGCGACGGTGCTGCTGCTCCAAGCCCTCCCGTACGTCAGCGGCGCTGAGTCGAAATCCAGGGGGTTCGCCGAACGTCTCACCCCGCGGCAGATCGCGTTTGCGTTGGTGTTGCCGGTAGCGGTGGCCGTCGTGCTGCCGGCACGTTGCGGCCTGCCTTGCCTGCTTGCCGCCATGCTGGTCGCCGTCTGCGCCGGTCGATGGTTTCGGAACAGGATCGGAGGGGTCACCGGCGATTGCCTGGGCGCGACCAACCAACTGGTGGAACTCGCCTGCTATGCCGTTGTTGTTGTCGTTATCCGCTTGGCAGAAGGTGTGTGAGGGTCCCATGATGGCTAACTTCATCGCCATTTTACGGTTTTCCAGGGTAAACCCTGGGCTAGGTTCTCCTGGCCCTTCGGGCCGCAAGGCGCTTCCCAGGCCAGTGCCGCGTGTCATTTTGATTCGCACCGAGCGTTTCAGCACAGCACAGGCACTGAAGTACCTGCCTAACCTCAGCCGTCCCTGCGGGACGAGGGCCACACCCGGCCTGCCGCCCTTAACTATACGGCAGTCGGTTAAACCCTGGGCTAAGGTCTACCGCCCCTTCGGGGCTGAAAACTCGGTCCCGTCGCCCGGTGTCCTTTCGAGGCGGCAATGCAGGTCGCTTAGGAAAACGTGCTCCGAGCTGTGGGCAAAGACAACCCCAAGAACCACGGCCTCGGTACCTCCAAACTCCGAACCCCGAACCCCGAACTCCGAACTCCGAACTCCGAACTCCGAACTCCACTCGACACCCGGCACCCGACACTCGGCACCCGGCACTCCCTTATGAGTGGATCGATCACGCTAATCCTGGGGGGCAGCCGCAGCGGGAAGAGTCGCCGGGCCGAATCGCTTGCCGGCCGGGAAGCCATGGCGCCCGTGACCTATGTGGCCACCTGCGCAACCGCACTCATGGACGACGAGATGCGCTGCCGGGTGCAGCAACACCGGCGGCATCGCCCGGCCCATTGGTGCACGATTGAGAACCGGTTCGACCTCCCGGAGCTGATCGCGGAAAACAACCGGACGCTGCTGTTGATCGATTGCCTCACGCTCTGGCTTTCGCACGGCTGGATCACGCACCCGGACGAGGCGTGCATCCTGGCCGAACTGGAGCGGGCCTTGCAAATCGCCGCGGTACGCGACGGGGCGCTGATCCTGGTGAGCAATGAACTCGGCATGGGGCTCGTTCCGGCCGACGCCCGCAGCCGCGGGTTCCGCGACCTCTGCGGACGCGCCAACCAGGTGGCGGCAGCTTACGCGCAACGGGTCGAGTTCATGGTTGCCGGGCTGCCGCTTGTGCTTAAAGGAGGCACCGGCCAGCCATGAGCCATGCCGTTCACGGTGGCCGGATTGAGGCAGCCGCGCAGGAATTCGGACGAACCGATTTCCTGGATTTCAGCGCCAACGTCAACCCGTTCTGGCGCCCGGCGGACGCCACGGAATGGAGCAACTGGCTGGACGGCATCTCGCGTTACCCCGAACCGGACGCATCCCTGATCCGGGAACGTTTGGGAACGATTTACGGGGTCGGGCCGGGGCGCCTGCTCCCGACGGCCGGAGCCATTGAAGGGCTTTACCTGGTCGCCCGGTTGTTCACGGACCGGCGCGTGGGCATCGTGGAACCGGCCTTCGCCGATTACGCGCGCGCTTTCGAAGCCGCCGGTTGCGAACCGTCGCGGGTGTTACTTTCGCCTGAGCGTTGGGAGACGCCGATCCCGGCCTGGGGGAAAATGCTTGAGCCGTACGAGGTCATCGTCCTCGGGCGGCCCAACAATCCGACCGGAACCCTGCAAGGACGTGACGCCCTGGTGCGTGCTGCCGGGGCCCCGTGGGCACAGGCGAAGACGTGGATCATCGATGAAGCGTTCATTGAGTTCGTGCCGGACCATGAGCGCGAATCTCTCCTGCCCCTCCTCGAGCGTTTTCCGTCCGTGATCGCGGTCCGTTCGCTCACGAAAAGCTGGGCGATTCCCGGTCTGCGACTCGGGTTCGTCGCGACCGCAAACGGCGGGTGGCTTGCCCGGCTCGAGAAGATGCAGCCGCCCTGGAGCATCAACGCCGTCGCCCAGGCATGGGCCAGGCACCAGCTTACTCCGGCGGGCTGGCGCGAAATGCTGGAGAGCCTGCGGCCCCTGCCCGTGCTCCGGGCGGAGCTGGCGGCGGAACTCGGACGGCTGCCGGGTCTTCGGGTGCACCCCGGTACGGCCAATTTTCTGCTGGTCGATGTCGCCCGAACTCGTCGGCATGCCTCCGAGATTTACCGGGCGCTGGGACGTGAAGGCCTGCTGGTCCGTACCGGTGAAGGCTTTTACGGGCTCAATGCGGACCGGTATATCCGTGTGGCGGTGCGCCGGCCCGAAGAAAATCGGCGCCTCGTCCGGGCGCTGGTGACTGTGCTCGAAGACGCGCCGGCCGGGGGCGGTCCGGCCCTGACGGCCACGCCGGCGGCAGCTCCGGCGTCCGTTCGCCCCGTCGGCCCCCGCCGGGCGAAGGAGATGAAGGCGCTTGGCGTGCTCGGCACTTCATCGAACAGCGGCAAGAGCTGGGTCGCCACTGCGTTGTGCGCCTGGCTGTGGCGGCACGGGGTCAAGGTTGCGCCGTTCAAGGCGCAGAACATGTCGAACAATTCGTACGTGACGCTCGACGGTGGCGAAATCGGCCGGGCACAGGCGGCCCAGGCGGAAGCGTGCCGGCTGCTGCCTTCGGTGCGGATGAATCCCATTCTGCTCAAACCATCCGGGCAGCTCGGTTCACAACTCGTCGTGCTCGGCCGTGCTCGGGGTCACGTCAAAGCCGGCGATTACTACGCGATCACCGATCAGCTGTGGACGATAGTCAGCGACGCCCTCGAGCATTGGCGGCGCACGTGCGATGTGCTCGTGCTCGAAGGCGCCGGCAGCCCGGTGGAACTCAACCTGGCCACTCGCGACATCGTCAACCTCCGCCCGATCCGGCATCTTGACGGACGATGGCTGCTCGTATCCGACATCGAGCGGGGCGGCGTGTTTGCGCAAATCGTGGGATCCTGGAAACTGCTCTCGCCTGCCGACCGGGCGGGTGCGCTCGGCGTAATCGTAAACAAATTCCGGGGCGATCTTTCCCTCTTCGCCGACGCCGGCAAGTACCTCGCGCCGCACATCGAGGCGCCGTACCTCGGCGTGCTGCCTTACCGGGCGGACCTGCAGCCGGAAAGCGAAGACAGCCTGTGCGGCGCCGCTGAGGAACACGGGACGGGAGAAACGATCGCCTGGGTGCGTTTTCCTCATTCCTCCAACTCCCAGGATTGCAACGCCTGGTCCCTGGATCAAGGGGTGCGTATCCGCTGGGTGACGAAGCCGGATGAGCTCGCCCAGGCTGCGGCCATCGTGCTTCCGGGCTCAAAGAACACCATTGCCGACCTGCGCTGGCTGCGCGAGAACGGCCTTGCGGAAGCCGTCACGGCCGCCGCGCGACGAGGGGTGCCGGTTGCCGGGATTTGCGGCGGTTACCAGATGCTTGGCCGGCAACTCGCCGATCCCGAAGGTGCGGCCGGCGATGCGGGCGACGCACCGGGTCTGGGTCTGCTGCCGGTCCAAACGCGTTTTTGCCCGGAGAAAGAGGTCCGGCAGGTCGAGGCCGTGTGGAAGGATTTTAGCTGGGCTGCGTACGAGATCCATATGGGCCGGACCGATGTGCCGGCCGGAACGGAAGCGCTTTTGCGGGTGCGCAACGGCGCCGGTTGGCGCGAGGAGGGGATCCGGTGTGAAAACGTCTGGGGAACGTACCTGCACGGCGTTTTCGAATCGCCGGTTGTCCGGCGCGAGTTTGCCGCTCTGGCCGGGATTACGAACCATCGCGCAGCCGAGATGCCCTGGCGGACGCACCTGCTCCGCATTTACGACGGAATGGCGGATCTGCTTGAAGAGCACCTCAACCTGGAGGGCATCCGGCGGTATGTGGAGGCTTGACCCGCTGCAGATCGGGTGTGCGATCGGGCTCGACGCGGCGTTGGGTGATCCACCCGGTTGGCCGCACCCGGCGCGCGCTGCCGGCCGCCTGGCCGCTCTCCTGGAGCCCCCGCTGGCCCGTTGCCTGGGACGCAGCGTGTTTGCCGGCCTGATCTTTTGGCTCGGTGTGAACGGCGCGATCCTTGCCGCCTTTGCCGCCATTCGCACAACGCTGAAACGCGTTCATCCGGCGGCGGCCTGGGTGTTCGAGGTGATTGTGGTATACCAGACGCTCGCCGGGGCCGATCTGCAGCGGCACGTGCGGGCCGTCCTGCGTCCGCTGAAGGCCGGCGATCTGCCCGGGGCGCGCACCAAACTGGCGATGATCGTGGGCCGCGACACGGAGCACCTTGATCAAAGCGAAGTCAGCCGCGCCGCCATGGAGAGCCTGGCGGAAAGCAGCAATGACGCGTTTGTCGCCCCGCTGTTCTGGGCCGTGGCGGCAGGTGCTCCCGGCGCCCTCTGGTACCGCACGGTGAACACGCTTGATTCCATCGTCGGGCACCGCAATGAGCGCTACGAAGGATTCGGCAAGATCTCCGCGCGCGCCGATGATGTGCTGAACTGGGTGCCCGCCCGGCTTTGCGCCCTCATTTCCGAATCGTCATGCGGCTTCCGCAACTGGAGAAGAATCTGCCGCGAAGCGGCTGCCCATGCCAGCCCTAACGCCGGGTGGAGCGAAGCGGCCGCCGCTTCCGCCCTGGATGTACGGTTGGGCGGCACGAATTTCTATGACGGTATTCCGCTGCCCGGACCCGTTTTCAATCCCGAAGGCTGCGTCCCCACTCCGGACACCCTGGCGCCGAGCCTGGACTGGTTCCGGGACGTTGCCGTCGTGGCATCCGGCGCCTTCCTGGGAGTCGCCGTGTGCCGGTGCCTCCTTATTAACCGTTCCGCCCCTTTTTATGATCGATGATCCCCTTTCCGCCCCGGTAACCCCCGACGTTGGTTCTGCCGCCGCCAATGCCACCGCCGCCGCTGCCGTCAGGAATCCGGCACGGCCGCGGCTCGCGCAGGGTGCTTTCCAGATTTATACGGGAGAAGGTAAAGGCAAGAGCACGGCATCAATGGGCCTGATGCTGCGCGCGCTCGGCTGCGGCTTCCGGGTTTATTACCTCCGAATGATGAAGCCGCGCTGGAAGACCGGTGAACTTGCCATTTGTCCGGGGCTGCACCCGAACCTGACGTATCGAAACGTCGAACAGGACTGGCTGCTCTCGAAGAGCAAACATATCCCGGAACACGTCGCGGCCATGACGGCGGCGCTCGCGCGCGAGATGGACGCGACCGAGGCGACGCTGGTCTCGGGCGAGTACGACCTGGTCATCCTCGATGAGATTAATTATTGCCTCCACCGCAACCTGATTCCCCTTGAGCGCGCGATCGATCTCGTCGAAAAACGGCCGCCTCACGTCGAATTGGTTTTCACCGGCCGGTACGCACCGGAAGAATTGATTGCCCGCGCCAGCGTCGTTACCGAGATGCGCAAGGTGAAACATCACTTCGACCAGGGCGTGAGGGCCCGGCGCGGAATCGAGTTCTGAATTGCCTTGAGCTTTATACAGACGATGGAGACTGCAGCGCCCCGTCCAGGCTTGATTCTCGCCGGTTTGCAAAGCGGCAACGGCAAGACTGCGGTCATGTGCATGCTGCTGGCGGCCTTGGTACGGCGCGGCGTACCGGTTCAACCGTTCAAAGCCGGGCCGGATTTCATCGACCCGGCTTACCACGCCCGTTATGCCGGCCGGCCTTCGCGCAACCTTGATGCCTGGCTGATGGGGCCCGAGCGCCTCAAGCAGGAGGCAGCCACGCACGTATCCGGGCGGGTGGGAATCGTTGAAGGCGTGATGGGCCTCTTCGACGGCAGCGAGGCAACTTCAGACGCAGGCAGCACGATGGAAATCGCGCGCCTGCTGGGCTGGCCGGTTGTCCTCATCGTACCCTGCGCCAAAGCCGGGCGATCCCTCGCGGCTGCGTTGCGCGGCTTTGCCGCTGAAGCCGGAGCCGGCTGGATTTGCGGGGTCATCCTCAATCAAGTCAGCGGTGAATCGCACGCGGAGTACTTGCGGGAAGCAATTGCGCCGTTACGGCTTCCCGTCCTCGGGGTAGTGCCGCGCGACGCCACCTTGCAATGGCCGGAGCGCCACCTTGGGCTGCAGGCAAACCAGGAACTGGCGTTGCCCGGATCGGACGAACTCGCCGGGATGGCGGAGCGGTTCCTCGATCTCCCGGCCTTGATGCAGATGCTCGCGCCCGCCGGCCGCGTCCGGGAAGGCGACACCGTCCCAGGGGTATCTTTCCGGCACTGGCGCCTGGCCGTGGCACGCGATGAGGCGTTCCACTTTTATTATGAATCCAATCTCGACTACCTGCGACAACGAGGCGCGGAACTAGTCAGTTTCTCACCGTTGCATGATCAAACCTTACCCGGGCAGATTGACGCAGTCATGCTCGGCGGCGGTTTTCCCGAATGCTTTGCGGATCGGCTTTCGGCGAACGCGGCACTCCGGACGGAACTGCGTGAGGCGTTAAGCGCAGGGCTGGCCTGCTACGCCGAGTGCGGCGGGCTGATGTTTCTGTCGGAAAACCTCATCGCATCCGACGGGCAACGCTTTCCGATGGTCGGAGCACTCCCGGGTCAGGTCGAGATGACGGACCGGTTGCAACATTTCGGGTACTGTCGCACCTCAAATCTCGCCGGCGTACGTAAGGTTGCCTTCCATGGGCACGAATTCCATCATTCCCGTTGGCGTGCGGAATCCGAACGCGCGAACCTTTGGGAGGTTACCCGAAAGCGCAACGCACAATGCCGATGGGAAGGATTTTCTTCCGGCCGCCTGCACGCCTCTTACGTTCACCTTTATTTCCCGGGAAGCGAACCGGTTCTGGAGCGCCTGTTCCCTTTCGGAAGGGAGGGGGTATGAGGGACGGGTGGCGGGTGGCGTTCCGAGTTCGGGGTTCGGTCGCACAGCGGGCACAACGTAAGAGTTCACACGGCGAACACGGCGGGCCACGGCGAACACGGCGGGAAGAGGAAAGAGTTCGGAGTTCGGAGTTCGGGGCTCGGCGTTCGGAGCGGCAGCATGGGGGCCGGTTGCCGGTGTCAAGCTCCGGTTTCGTGGATTTTTTCTGCGTTCTTCTGCGTGTTCTGCGGATCATTTCGTTTTCCCGCCGGGTGAGCGTGCGCCTCGGGGGAGATCGGACCCGGTTCTACGACGCCTCCGAACCCCGAACTCCGAACTCCGAACCCCGAACTCTCTCCCCCTCTTCCCGCCGTGTTCGCCGTGGCCCGCCGTGTTCGCCGTGTGAACTCAGTCGTTGTGCCCGCCGTGTGACCGAACCCCGAACTCCACCCGCCGCCCCTTCTAACTCATGATCACCTGTATCGGTGCCGGTCCCGGCAATCTCTCCTTCCTTACCCAGCGCGGGCGCGAACTCATCGAATCGGCCGAGGTCGTCGCCGGATTTGCGAGCGTGGTGGAACTGGTCAGGCCATTGGTCTGCTCTCAAACCGAGGTGATCACGATGGGCTACAAGGATCAGGTCATCAAACTCGCGGAAGTCGCCGAACGGCACCACGCCGGGAAACGCTGCGTGGCCGTGTTCATGGGAGACATCCACTTTTCCGGCTTCCAGTTCCTTGAACGGATCGAACGCGCGTGCGGGCATCCGGTCGAGACGGTGCCGGGCATCAGTTCCGCCCAGGTGCTTGCCTCGCGCGCCCGGGTCTGCTTCGACGAAACCACCTTTCTAACCTTTCATCGCCGGGGCGACATCGTCCCGTTCCAACGCCACCTGGTCCATGCCCTCAAGGATGACCGTAACGCGATCGTCATTCCGCGTCCCTGGGATTTCATGCCCAAAGAGATCGCCGCATTTCTGCTTGCCGGCGGGATTGCGGGCGAGCACCCGGTGGAAGTCTGGGAACGGCTCACGCAGGCTGAAGCCGGCTGGCGCGGTGAACTCAAAGATTGCACCCGCGACTTCAGCGACATGAGCATCATGCTCATCCGCACCCTTTGCCCCATGCCCAGCCAGGTCCAGCCCGTATGACGACGACCGCAAAAGCCGATTACGGTATCGTGATCGCCGGCCACGGCAGCCGCGATCCCGAAGGCGTGCTCGATTTCGAGGGGCTCGTCCGCCTGATCAAACGACGCGTGCCCGGGCAACAGCACGTTACCCATGGGTACCTCGAGTTTGCCCGGCCGACGATCGCGGAAGCAGTCCGGGCCAACATCGCCGCCGGTTCACGCAAGCTGAGCATCGTGCCGGCGGTGCTCCTGGCGGCGACTCACGCCAAGAATGATCTGCCCAGCGAAGTACTCGCCCTCCGGCGTGAATTCCCGGAAGTCGGGATTCATTATGGCGCACCCCTGCACCTGCACCCGCTGGTCCTGCGGCTCTTTCGGGAACGGATCATCCAGGCCGAAGCGCAAAGCTCCTCGGTCGTTAAACGCGCCGAAACGTGTCTGGTGGTGGTTGGCCGCGGCACCACCGATCCGGACGCAAATTCAGACGTGTCAAAGCTGGCCCGCATGCTCGAGGAAGGGCTCGGTCTCGGTGCGTCGTTCGTCTGCTATGCCGGAACGGCGCGCCCGTCGGTCGCCGAAGGACTTCGGCTGGCGGCTCGACTCGGCCTTCCGAGGATCGTGGTAGCCCCGTTCCTGCTGTTTACCGGGGTGTTGTTGAAGCGGGTCCACGCGGCGGCGGACGAATTGGCGCAGCGGTCCCGGGGCCACGAGGTGCTCAAATGCGATCCGCTGGGGGCCGATAGTCACCTGGCCGACGCGTTCCTGGAGCGGGCGGCGGAAAGCGTTGAAGGCATGGCGGCCATGAATTGCAGCCTTTGCAAATACCGGGTGCAGATCATCGGGTACGAACAGGAAGTCGGAACGCCCCAGCGCGGGCACCATTTTCACGTGCGCGCCGGTGCCGCCGACGAGCGGCCCGAAAAAGCGGGCCCGCAATTTGAGCTGCACCCGATTGAACGGAAGAGCTTCGAAATCATCGCGGCGGCACGTGACTGGTCAACCTTTCCTGAAGCTGAACGCGACGTGCTGAAACGCCTCGTGCACACCACCGGCGATACCGGCATCGTGGAAGACGTGTTTATTTCTGCCGGCGCACTTGAGGCGGGTCTTCGCGCCCTGGCGAGGCGCTGCCCGATCGCCACGGACGTCACGATGGTACAAAGCGGGCTGCGCCGGACCCTGCTCGAGCGGTTTGGCATCGAGACATTTTGCGCAGTCCACGACGAGGAAACCCGGCTGCTTGCTGCGGCGACAGGCTGCACCCGTTCAGCCGCGGGTATCCGCCGCGCCTGGGAAAGGTTCGGGAATGAGACCGTGCTGGCGATCGGTGACGCGCCCACGGCCGTGGAGGAAACCGTGCGCCTGGTCCGGGAACACCGTTGGCGTCCGCAACTCGTGATCGGGCTGCCGGTCGGGTTCGTCGGCACCCGCGAGTGCAAAGACCAACTCCGTCGCTGCGTGCATATCCCCCGGATCACGAACCGCGGCACCCGCGGCGGATCACCCTGGGCTGCCGCCGTGGTGAACGCCTTGCTGATCCGGTTGGCCGCCACCAGGAACGGAGCGGAGAATCGAGCGGTAAACCGATGAAGGTGATGAACGCGCTCGATCTGTCCATCCTTGCCGAAAACGGGTTACGCCGCGGGTTCACCACCGGGTCCTGCGCGACGGCGGCGGTGAAAGCGGCGCTGTTGAAATTACTCTGCGGTGAGCTTACCGGGCGGGTAAACGTCACTTTGCCGGACGGCGAATTTTATCTGACGATTCCGATTGAAAGCGTGTACGACGAACCGGACGGCTGGGTGCGGGCAACCGTGATCAAGGACGCAGGCGACGATCCGGACCAGACCCATCGGGCCAGGATTTTTGCCCGTGTTCGATCCAATTCCAGCGGCCGGGTCATCTTTCGGCGTGGCGAAGGCGTTGGGATCGTGACCCAGCCGGGCCTGGCGGTGCCGGTAGGCGAACCGGCTATCAATCCGGCCCCCCGGAAGATGATTTTGCGGGCGGTCCAGGAAGTGCTGGCCGAAGGCGATAGCATTGGCCCGTCAGGTTACGACGTTGAGATCGGTTGTGAAAATGGAGCCGAAATCGCCCGCCGCACGTTTAACCCGCGTCTCGGGATCGAGGGCGGCATCTCGATCCTCGGCACCACCGGGGTCGTCGAGCCGAAATCAATGGCGGCCTTCAAAGCGTCGATCGAGACCTATATCCGCGTGGCGCTCGGGGATAACCCGCCCGAAATCGTGCTTGCGCCCGGAAACATCGGACAACGCTTCGCCCGCGCCACGCTTGATGCGCCGCTTAAGCGGGTCGTGCAGATGTCGAACTTCGTCGGGTTCGCCCTGGACTGCGTCGAGCGCACGCTCCTGGAAAACGGGCAACGGCTCCCCCGTCTGTGGATCGTCGGGCACCCGGGCAAGCTCGCGAAGGTTCTTGACGGTGTTTGGGATACGCACTCGCAGCGGAGCGAGAGCGCGGTAAGGCCGGTTCGCCGGATCGCGGGGGCGTGCGGGTTCACCGCCGAAGAGTGCGCGCGTTTTCAGGCCTCAAGAACGGTGGAGGGAATCATCGAATCCCTGGCCGGTGACGAGCGGGCGCCCGCTTTCTGGCGCGAGGTTGAGACCCGGATCGCCGCCGCCATAGGCCCGAAGCTGTCCACGGTGGACCGCGTCTGCGTGCGGATTTTTACCCTGGACGGGAAGGAACTCGGAGGCTGACCATGGAACACCTGGGCACATTTTATGGAATCGGCGTCGGGCCGGGCGAACCCGGGCTCATCACGCTGGCGGCGTGGGAAGCGTTGCAACGGTGCGACGTGATCTTCACTCCGCGCGCGCAATCCGCCTCTGCGTCCGCCGCTCGAAACTGCCTTCCGCCGCACGCGATCCCGGACAAACGGTTCCGCGAAATCGAGTTCCGCATGGACCCGGATCGCGAAGTCTTGCGCGAATTTTATACGCTCCTGGCGGGGCAGATCGCGGCCGAACTGCGCGCCGGACGCAACGCCGGGTACCTGACGCTCGGCGACCCGCTCACCTACTCGACCTACGGTTACACGCTCGCAGCCCTTCGCGGCTGCCTGCCGCAACTCCGGCACCGGACATTTCCCGGCATCACCAGTTATTGCGCGCTCGCCGCCGCGACCGACTGGCCCCTGGGCGAAGGCAAGGAACGGGTGCTGATCCTGCCGTGTCCCGAATCGATGATCGAGCTGCGCCATGCCATTGAGGAAAATGACATCGTCGTGCTCATGAAGATCGGCGGGCGCCTGCCGTCGGTCCTGGAGCTCTTACGCCAACTGGGCATCGCCGAGCACTGCGCCTTCGGCCGGCATGTCGGCATGCAAAAGGAATTCATCGCCCGGCAGGCGCACGAACTCGAGGCCGTTTCCGAGAACCACGGTTACCTTGCCACGATGCTGATCCGCAAAACGCCGCCGGTAAATCGCCATGCTTGAACCAAAGGTTCGTCCTGATCCGAAAGTCTATTTCATCGGCGCCGGTCCCGGCGCGGCGGATCTGATCACGATCCGCGGCGCGGAAATCCTGCGGCGGGTTCCGCTCGTGCTCTATGCGGGTTCGCTCGTCAGCCGCGACCTCCTGGTGCATTGCCGGCCGGACGCGGAAATCATCGACACGTCGCGCCTGACGCTCGACGAACAGGAGGCGCACTACGTGCGTGCGTCCGCCCAAGGCCTGGAGGTCGCCCGGCTGCATTCGGGTGATCCGTCGATTTATGGTGCGACGGCGGAACAAATGCGGCGCCTGGACCGGCTCGGGATCGAGTACGAAGTTGTTCCCGGCGTCTCTTCGTTCACCGCCGCCGCGGCCGTCCTGAAGGCGGAACTGACCAAGCCGCACGTCTCTCAAACCGTGATCCTCACCCGCACGGCGGGTCGGGCGTCCCCCGTACCGGAACGCGAGCTGCTCAACCTGCTCGCCGCTCACGGGGCGACGCTCTGCATTTTTCTATCCGGGGCAAAACTGCCCGCCGTAGTGCGCGAACTGGAGGGCAATTACCCGCCGGACACGCCGGTTGCCCTGGTGCAGAAGGCGACCTGGCCGCAACAGCGCGTTTACGAGGGAAAACTCGGTACCGTCCTGGAGTCAATCGACGAACAGGAGTGGCAGCTCTCGACCTTGATGATCGTGGGCGAGGTCCTTTCGCACGAGGCCATGCAGGAATCGCGCCTTTACTCGGCCGATTACGCGCACCGTTTCCGCGGGAAGAAACCACGGCAACCAAAATGAGTTCGACCGGTATCTGGATAGTCAGAGCTGAAGCCGAGGCGCTCGGCAGCCGCCTGGCCGCTGCGCTCGGCGCGCGGCTTTACCGGCCCCAGCCGGATGCAGGCGTCTCGAACCGGCTGCGGTTTGCGGGGGAGTTCCGAACGTGCCGTCAATGGGTATTGGTGATGGCCAGCGGCATTGCCGTGCGCTACCTGCAAGGACTCGCCTGCGACAAGCGCACCGACCCCGCCGTGGTGGTGCTCGATGAGGCCGCGCGATTTGCGGTTCCGCTCCTCTCCGGACACGAGGGAGGCGCAAACCGGCTGGCGTATGCCGTCGCCAATCTTACCGGCGCGATCCCGGTGATCACCACTGCGACGGAAGCCTTGAAGCCGCTGATCGTCGGCCTGGGGTGCCGGCGCGGCGTTTCCGTTGAGCAGATCGATGAGGCCGTTAACGCCGGTCTGGCCCGGGCGCATCGATCCCTGGCCGAGGTGCGTGAACTGGCCACGCTCGATCTGAAAGCGGACGAACCCGCGCTGTGCGATTGGTGCCGGCGCTTCGACGTCCCCATGCGGATAATCGGCAAGAGCTCCATCCAGGCACGCCCGTGGGTGAACAAGCCATCCGCCTGGGTACAGGCCAACGCCGGCGTGGACGGCGTATGCGAACCGTGCGCCCTGGTGGCGGCGGTTCGTGGCCGGCTCATTCTGCCGAAAACCGCATTTAACGGCGTTGCCGTCGCGATCGTCGATGACGGCTTTGAGGCCGGGTCCCTGATGCCGGTCTTACCCCTTCACCCAACTGCACTGCCGGATCCCGGAGTCTAACCGCATGAAGGTAAATCCCGCCCCGCAATCCCTCAGTTCAGGAGTTGACGCTACCCGCGCGCGTGGTTCGGAGACCGTCTTATGCCATTTAAACCGTTATTTCGGCAACATATCGGCTCAGGGGGCGCCGGCGTCGGATGATGCTCCGCACCCTGGTGAATCGGTCTTAGACCCAACGGGCCGGCAGAACCTAGCCCAGGGTTCCACCCTGGGAACCGCCCCTCATCCCGGTCGAGGCCTGAAGGGCCGGCAGAAGGCGTTTGCTACCTTTCTACCGCCCTTTCAGGGCTCAACGGCGTGGAGGATCCTTTTCCAGGGTAACCCCCCCTGCAATTTAGTTAAGGGCGGCAGGCCGGGCGTGGCCTTCGTCCCGGAGGGACGGCTGAGGTTAGGCAGGTACTTTAGTGCCTGTACCTGTGCGGGCGTTCCCCAGCGGTTGCGTCCCCTCGGGACGCCTGAAGCGGCGCGCCGGGCCAGGCGGGCATCAAAGGTGGGGAGACCTTCGGGTTTTTGGCGCCGAGGGTCGCGCCGGGTTTGGCCGGCCGCTTGGGAGTCGGAATCCTCCCGGGCAGCGTTTCAGGCGTCCCGACGGGACGCGATCCCTCTTAAATGCCCCCTCCAGGGACTGAAGTCCCTGGCTACGATCAAGGGTCCCTGCGGGACGAAAGCGCCCCCATCCGCCGGCCTTGTATCCTTAACTAAATGGCAGTGGGGTTTACCCTGGGCTAAGTTCCCACGCCCCTTTGGGGCTAATATCCAGCATAAAAGTATTGTTGAGGCCCAAGCCAGGAAGGCGGGCGCCCGATGAGTGCGGAAAATCACTCGAATTCCGGGCTTCACTCCGGAAATCCCGACGGCGCCCACGGCAAACTTTATCTCGTTTCCGTCGGTCCCGGTTTTCGCGAGTTGATTCCGCCGCTGGCCGAAGCGGCCTTGCGGAGCAGTGACGCCATCGTCGGGTACGACTTGTACCTGCGCTGGATCGGCGACTGGACGGCAGGCAAAGAAGTCCATACCCTGCCGCTCACGAAAGAAAAGGAACGTGCCGCGCGTGCCATCGAAATGGCGCGAGCCGGCCGTTGCGTCAGCCTTGTGTCGAGCGGCGACGTCGGAATCTACGGCATGGCGGCGCTGGCCCTCGAGTTAATGGAGGAATCCGACGTTTTCGAGGTCGCGGTTGTGCCCGGCATCTCCGCGGCGAACAGTTGCGCATCCCTGCTCGGGTCGCCGCTGTCGCACGATTACGCCACGCTCTCCCTTTCAGACCTGCTGTGTCCTTGGGAATGGATCGAGCAGCGCGCCCGGCAACTCGCGCGGGCGGACCTGGTCGTCGCGCTTTACAATGTGCAGAGCCGCCAGCGCCGCGACGGCATTTACCGGGTACTGCGGCTGTTCAGGGAGCACAAGGCGCCCGGCACCTGGTGCGGCGTGGTTCGCAACGCTTACCGCGAAGATCAACAAATTTCGATCTGCACGCTGGAAGAACTCGCCGGACGCGCGTTCGACATGCTGACCACGATCATCGTCGGCAACCGTTTCACCCGGCGCAAACGGCAGTTCCTGTACACGCCGCGCGGTTACCAGGCGTGGTCCGAAACCACAGCCGAACCCCCTGCCGCGTTCCCTCGAGGAAGCGTCTGGGTTTTCTCGGGCACAAGCGACGGCAACCAGCTTGCAAACGCCCTGGTCCGGGCCGGCTACCGCGTGGTCGTGTCGGTGGCATCCGGCTACGGGCGCGAAACCGCAGCCGGCGCGGTGCCCGGAGCTGTGGTGCGATCCGGGCCGGTGGGGCCGGAAGTGCGCCGGCGCGAGTTGGTCGAGTCGGCGGCGGGGTCGGTAGTGGACGCCACCCACCCGTTTGCGGTCCGGATTTCGCAACAACTTATGGCGCTGTGCGAAGACACCGGAATTCCGTACCTGCGGTACGAGCGGCCACCCGCGCCGAGACCGGCAACTGCGCATTATTGCCGGTCAATGGACGAGGCCGCCCGAGTGGCGGCTCGCCTGGGACAGCGGGTCTTCCTTGCGGTCGGCGTTAAAGAGTTGGCTGCTTTCGTGGAAGCCCGGAGCGATCGGGACTGGTTCGTGCGCGTCACGCCGGACGCTGCTTCGATCGATCGGGCGGTCAGCCTCGGCGTGCCGCGGGCGCGGATCTGCGCCATGCAGGGCCCCTTCTCCCGCGCATTCAACGAGGCGCTCTGGGCCGGCTGGCAGATCGATTGCGTGGTTACCAAAGATTCCGGCGAGGCCGGCGGCTTCAACGCCAAAGCCGAAGCCGCCGCCGTGCTGAAGATCCCGCTGGTGGTCGTCGAGCGGCCCACGCTGCGGTACCCGTTCGTCGCGCACGATTTTACCGGTATCCTCAAAAGGCTGGACGACCTCGCCTCGGACCAAGCGGCAGGCCTCAGTGCACCGCCTCAAGCCCCGGCCCGCCTTCATCCCCTTCCACCTTCACTCCCGTCATCATGACAAGAATCCCTGTGACCATCATCACCGGTTTCCTCGGCTCGGGGAAAACGACCCTGATTTGCAACCTCTTGAAACAGACGCCGGATCGCCGCCTGGCCGTGCTTGTGAACGAGTTCGGCGAGGTGTCGGTCGACGGCGCACTCCTGCGCAGCGCGGGGGACGGCTGCCGGATTGAAGTGCATGATCTGCCGAACGGCTGCATCTGCTGCACGGTGAGGGATGATTTCCTGCCGATCATGCAGGCGCTGCAGGAACGCAAGCACGAGGTCGACCACGTTCTGATCGAAACATCCGGCCTGGCGCTGCCGGCGCCGGTCATGCGGGCGTTATCCTGGCCGGAAATACGAAACGATTTTCAATTGGATGCAGTGCTGGCCGTGGTGGACACCCCGCAGCTCCTGGCCGGCCGTTTCGAAAACGGCACGCCGATCCCCGGCGCTGAAGCGTCCGAGGCACCGGTTCACCTCGCCTCAACGGACGCGATCCTCAACCAGCAACTCGAAAACGCGGACGTCGCCATTCTTAACAAAATCGATGACCTTTCAGAGGATCACCTGATCCAGGCGGAGGAAATGGTTCGCCGGAAAGCCGGCCGGCTTCGATTCATCGAACTGGCGTATCAGGCGGAACTCGACACCCGGCTCTGCATGGGGCTGAACCTCCACGAGGAAGAAGGGCCCGCGAACGGGCATCCTCCCTCACACCATCATGATCACGGCCACGGCCATGACGATCATCACGGCCCCGTGCAGGTGACTCCGGTGGAAGGCGACGCGCCGCTGGCCGACCAGCACCAGTTCGACGGCCACACGCACAGCGGGCTGAGCGCACACACCCATGGTGAAGGCACCCACGAACACTTCCACGCGCACGATCCCGGCTGGCAATCCTTCGTCCTCCATTCGCACCAGGCGCAGCAGCCGGAACGGCTGAGGGACGCCGTCCGCGAGGTTACGGCTCGGGAACCGATCCTGCGTGCGAAAGGTTTTGCCCGCGTGGAAGGCAAACCCCACCGGCTCGTGCTCCAGGCGGTGCGCAACCGCGTGCAGGCCTATTTCGGCAAAGAGCATGCTGCTGACGCGGAGTCCAGCGTGGTCTTTATCGGCTACCACCCCAGCCGCGAGCGCGCAATCCGTCTGATGCGCGAATTGACCGGCTCGGACTGGCACTGACCGGCACGAGATTTCAGCCCGTCTGTCTGCCGGCATGCATTGGACTAATAGCCAGGGGGGCGGCCTCGACGCCGAACGCGAGCTCATCCTCATCGACCAGACGCCAGGGGAAATCGTCTTTCTCAGCGCTGCCGATACCGACCTCGCCTGCGTCGCCGGCACTTGGTACCAGCGGTTTGGCGCCCGGTTGCGGATCGCGCAGGCGGCACCGCTGCGCCAACCGGTGGCGGCCGACGATTACGTCGAAAAAGTACTCCGCCATGCCCGGGTGGTCGTGGCGCGGCTGCTCGGCGGCGAAGGCTATTTCCCTCATCTCCTGCAAGCGCTCGCCGGTTTGCGCGACGAAACCGTCCGTCCGAAGCTGATCCTGCTCTCCGGAACCGACACCCCGGATGAAACCCTGACGGCCCTCAGCGATTTTCCCCCCGCGATTTGCGACCGCATGTTTGAGTTTTTTAAACATGGGGGCCGGGAAAACCTCGCCCGGGCCGCAGAGGCACTGGACGCGCTGCTCGCAGGCGGAGGTATCTCCTTGCCCGAGGCCGTGCCCATGCCGGAAAGCGGGATTTATTGCCGTTCAGGCCTGGCGAACCCCATGCGCGCGTGGGTTTGCTTTTACCGGGCCTGGCATCAGACCGGGGATCTCGCGGTGGTCGATGCGCTCCAGACCGCCCTCGAGGAGAAAGGCTTCGCGGTGACTTCGTTTTTCACGTTTTCTCTGCGTTCGCCTCGCGCCCAACGGCAATTGCTGGACCTGGCGACCGGCTCCGCCCCGGACATCATCCTGACGATGCAAAGCTTCTCCATCTGCCCCGACGCAGACGAACGGTTGTCGTTCCTCGAGCAGATCGGCTGCCCGGTCTTGCAGGCGCCCGTCAGCGCAAATGGACGCGAGACGTGGCTCGTCCGACCGGCCGGCCTGCCGCCCGCGGAGGTCGCGATGAACGTCGCATTGCCGGAGATTGATGGACGGGTGTTCGGTTGCCTGACCGGATTCAAGGAGAACGATCGCACCATTGCCGCGCTGGAATTTACCCTGAAGCGCCTGG
The DNA here is from genome assembly GCA_019247695.1 of Verrucomicrobiota bacterium. Classification (NCBI taxonomy): domain Bacteria; kingdom Pseudomonadati; phylum Verrucomicrobiota; species Verrucomicrobiota bacterium. The sequence continues at coordinate 27,514 of JAFBAP010000159.1, forward strand.
AGCCGGACCTCGAGCAGCTGAATTTTGCGGTTGAACAAGCCTGCCGGTGGGCGCGGCTGCGGCGTAAAGTTAATGCGGAAAAGAAGGTCGCCCTGATCCTCTCCAACTACCCGAACCGCGACGGGCGAATCGGTAACGGCGTGGGGCTTGATACCCCCGCCAGCGCCTTGAAGCTGCTGCAAGCGCTTCGCGAAGACGGCTACGCGGTTGGACCATTGCCCGAATCCCCGGACGAACTGATGCAATGGCTGCGCGCAGGTCCGACCAACGACCCGGAGCAGTCGTACGGCAAAACTGCAGCCCTGGCTTTCCCAGCGGGGAAGCTCCGGGCTGCGCTGGAAGGTCTGCCGCCGGCCCGGGCGGCGGAATTGCGCAAACATTGGCCCGAGGAGATAGGCGGAGAGGACGCGCCGGTGGCCGGCGTGCAGCTTGGCAATGTCTTCATCGGGATTCAACCGCCGCGTGGATTCGGTCTGCAAACGCAGGCGGTTTATCACAGCCCCGATCTCCCCCCGCCCCCGCAGTATCTGGCATTTTACCTCTGGATCCGGGAAGAGTTCCGCGCCGATGCGGTGGTGCACCTCGGCAAACATGGCAACCTCGAATGGCTGCCGGGTCGCAGCGTGGGCCTTGGCCCGGATGATTACCCCAGGATCTGTCTCGGGCCGTTGCCGTTGATCTATCCGTTCATCGTAAACAATCCCGGTGAAGGCGCCCAGGCCAAACGCCGGTCCGCAGCCGTGATCATCGATCACCTGACGCCCCCGATCGTTCGGGCGGGTCTCTATGCCGAGTTGGAAAAAATGGAGCGTTTGCTCGAGGAGTACGCTCACAGCATGACCTTGTATCCGCCGCGTGCGGCGGAGATCCGGCGCCGGATCGAGGGCCTGCTTGCTTCGGTGGCGTGGAGGGATGAGCTGCCCGCGGCCGGTTCGCGCCTCGAGGCGATCGGCAATTTTCTGTGCGAACTCAAGGAAAGCCAGATCCGGTCCGGGCTGCACATCCTCGGCGAAGCGCCCACGGGCGAAAAAGAAATCGATTTCCTGCTGAGCCTGCTGCGGACGCCGCTGCCCGTTCCGGGTGCGCCCGATGCGAAAGCGCTCGGTCTGCTCGAACTTTTGCACGGCGCGACGGAGCCCTTGGACCCGCTCACGCTGTCCGCGGCGGAACGCGATGCCCTGGAAAGCCGGGCGCATGAATGGGTGCGCAGCGCGTGCAAGCAACCACCCGAGACGCCTGCCGAGAGTGATGAAACCGACGGCCTTCGTAACCTGCGGCGGATGGTCCGGCAACGGCTCCGGCCGCGCCTGGCGCAGTGCGGCCAGGAAATCTCAAACGTGCTCAGGGCCCTCAGCGGCAGGTTCATAGCCCCGGGACCGGCGGGTGCGCCGACCCGGGGACGGCTCGACGTGCTGCCGACCGGGCGGAATTTTTTCTCGCTCGATCCCCGGATCATCCCGACACCGACCGCTTGGCGTTGCGGGCGGACGCTGGGCGATCTGCTGTTGGAACGGCACCGGCAAATGCACGGCGAATACCCGCGGAAGGTCGCCCTGGTGTTGTGGGGCACTTCAAACATGCGGACCGGAGGCGACGACATCGCACAGGCGCTCTGGCTGTGGGGTTGCGAACCCGTTTGGGAGGAAGCGTCGGGCCGCGTCGTCGATTTTCGGATTCTCCCGGCGAGCTTGCTCGGCCGGCCGCGCGTGGACCTGCTGTTGCGCGTGTCCGGGCTGTTCCGTGACGCCTTTGGGGACGCGATGCGCCTCCTGGCCACGGTGCCGAAACGCCTCGCCGAACTCGACGAACCGGCCGAGGTTAACCCGGTCCGGGAGGCTTGGCTGCGCGACCGTGCCTTGCTCGTCGGGCAGGGCGTCGCACCGCGAGAAGCCGGGCGCCGCGCCTGCCTGCGCGTTTTCAGTTCCGGACCCGGCTGTTATGGGGCGGGTTTGCTGCCCCTCCTGGACGGCGGCAACTGGGAAACCCGTGAAGACATCGCAAACGTTTTCTGCCGCTGGGGCGGCCATGCGTACGACAGTGCCGGGCAGGCCGAGGATCAGCGCTCGTTGCTCGAATGGCGGCTGCGCGAGATCGAAGTCGTCCACCAGAACCAGGACAATGCCGAGCACGATGTGCTCGATTCGGATGACTATTTCCAATTCCAGGGCGGGCTGCGGGCGGCGGTTGAGGCCGTTCGCGGCAAAGCACCGGCAACTTATCACGGTGATTCGAGCAGGCCCGAACGGCCCAAGGTGCGCGCGCTCCGGGAGGAACTCGTCCGGGTGATCCGTGCCCGCGTCCTGAACCCCCGCTGGATCGAAGCCATGCGGCGGCACGGCTACAAAGGCGCCTTCGAGTTCGCCGCGACGGTCGATTATTTATTCGGGTACGGCGCCACCACGGGCCTGGTCTCGGATCATCACTATGAAGAGGTCGCGCGTACCCTGCTGCTGGCGCCGGCCCAGAAGGAGTTCTTTTCCCGGCATAACCCGGAAGCCCTGAAGGAGGCGGCGGAGCGCCTTCTCGAAGCGAAGGAACGCGGCGTCTGGCGCTCGCCCTCTCCAGACACCGTCGCCGAACTTGAAGCCACGGTGCTGGAGATCGGAGGGCAATTGGAGTAAGGACCTGAACGCAAAACGTTCCGCGACGCGACCGGCGCCCAAAGAAAATCACCCTCATGGATGCTACGCTCCGTTTCCCATTTGTGGCCATCGTCGGAATGGACCTGGCAAAAAGATCGCTGATCTATCACGCGATCGACCCGCGGATCGGTGGGGTGCTGCTGCTCGGGCCGCGGGGGAGCGCCAAGACCACGCTCGCCCGCGGCGCGGCCGAATTGTTTAGCACGGCGCAGGGCGAGCCGGCACCATTTGTCGAGGTCCCGCTCGGAACGACGGAGGATCGCCTGCTCGGTTCCGTGGACGCCGAAGCCCTGGTCGAAGCGGGCCGCTGGTCGCACCGGCCCGGGCTGCTGGAACAGGCCAACCAGGGGTTGCTCTACATCGACGAAATCAACCTGCTGCCCGATCCCTTGTCCGACCTCCTGCTGGACTCCGCCGCAACCGGGTTCCACCGCGTTGAGCGCGAGGGATTCAGCCGCACCGTCGAGAGCCGTTACGTCCTGGTCGGAACCATGAACCCGGATGAGGGCGATTTACGGCCGCAACTCGCGGACCGGTTTGCGCACGGGGTGCGCATTCAAACGCAATGGACGGAACCGGAACGCGTCGAGATCGTGGCGCGCCGGATGGAATTTGACGACGCGCCGGGGCCGTTCCTGGAGCGTTTTGCTGAACCGGCCCGGGCGCTCAGCGCCCGTATTCGCGAGGCGCGTAAAGCCGTTCGTTCCGTAACGATCACCGACGCCCAAAGGCGATCGGTTGCCCAACGCGCCGGCCAATTGCGGCTCGAGGGTCTCCGCGCCGAACTGGCCGTGCTGCGAACCGCGCGCTCCGCGGCCGCTTTCCAGGGCCGGCGGGAACTGTCCCCCGGCGATCTCGAGGAAGCGTGGGAACTCTGTCTGGGGCACCGGGAGCATCCGGACCGTCCCGGCACGGCGCCCCCCCCGCGGCCGCCCTCGCATTCCGAAAAGAGCAGTTTCCGGCAAACCGGCCCCGCAACCTCGATCTTGCCGGCTGAAGCCCGCCCTGAGCCGATCACCTTACCGCCACCGAGGCCGGACGGCCATGCCGGTTTGCAGGACTGGTTCACCACGGCGGTCGCCTTTAGCCGTCGCATGCGCCGTGCCCGGTGTCCCGGTCCGGCCGAAGGGACCACGCGGGGATCGATCAACTGGATCGCCTCACTTCTCGCCACGCGAATCCGGGCCGGTTCGCAGAAAAAGCCGCGCCGTTGGGTGTTGCGGACCCGAACTGCCGGACGCCGGACCGGTGTCTGGATCTTTCTGGACGCCAGCCGCTCAACCGGGGTCGGGCATTTCCTCCAGCGCGCCTGCGGACGGCTTGTTCCCGTGGTAAAATCAAAGGCCGGCCTCGGGGTTCGATTTCACGTCCTGCTGCTGCATGACGGCGCCACGCGGTGGCTCGTCCGAGACGGGTCCGCGACACGCACCCAAAGCCGGCTGCTTACCTTGGGCCAGGCCGCCGGTAAAAGTCGCCTGACCGAGGCGTTGAACGCGCTGCGGCGAACGCAGCACCGGCGGCGCGACGCCGGATACGATCCGTTGATTATCCTCTCCGACGGTTTTCTCAGCCCGCGGCCGGGGGAAAACCCGGGTCGGGCCGTGCAACGCTTCCGCACTATGCTGGTATCCCTGACCGCAAAACGTAAAACGGCATGGCTGCATCCCGTGCCTAAACGCAGCGCGGCAACCTGGTTGCCGCGTCTCACGGCCGGATGCGACGTGCAGCCTTATGAAATCCGGTGACTCGGGGGCTAACGTCCGGCCGGCGAGGAGGCGCCGGCCGGCTAATCGCGACCGGGGAACCGGGTTCGGCGCGGCGCCCTGCCACCACGGCGAATGGTTGCAGGGCGAGTTCCAGGACGGGCCTCTTCTCATTCCCGGCCTTGTAACGGTCCCCTGCCCGCTTTTTCGGTCCCGGGCAATCTTCACCCTTACCCCGCTCTCCGCCACCATCACGGTCCGGCCCGGGACGCACGTGAAGGCCCTGAGGGCGGCGCGGCTGACCTTGCAATGGCTGCAACGGCCGCACCTGGGTGGAGAGCTCGCCATCAGAAATCGTGCGCCCGCCGGGTTTGGATTCGGGTCTTCAACGGCGGATTGTTTAAGCGCGATTCGCGCCGTCGCGTCCGCGTTTGGCCGGATTCTACCGGCCGAAACCGAAGCACGGCTGGCCATCGCCGCAGAGGGCGCGTCCGACAGCACCATGTTCGACGCAAGCCGGCCGGTCCTCTTTTCACAATGTCACGGGCGGATCCTGGAATCCTTCCGTCGCGGGTGGCCCGAGATGTTTCTCCTTGGGTTCTGCACCAGTACCGACGGCAAAGGCGTAGACACCGCCGCGGTCCGGCGCCCCGCTTACGCCCCGGCCGAACGCCGTGAATTCGCGCGGCTCAGAGGGGATCTGCGCCGCGGCCTCGAAGGCCAGTCGGTCGAGCTGCTGGGGCGGGTCGCAGAGCGCAGCGCCGAACTCAACCATAGCTACTTTCCCGTCCCACAACTCTCTGAATTGCAGGCGCTCGCCCGCAGCGTGGGTGCCGCCGGGATTCAGGTCGCGCATACCGGCTGCCTCGCAGGACTGATTTTTCGCAACGATGCGACTTCTGAACGCTCGATCACGACGGCGCAAGGAGGATTGGCGGCTCTGGGTATCGCGAGAACCTGGCCGTTTCGAATCGGGGAAAACGGCGCGTGTCGCAACCCGCGCTGATACCATTTAGACAGTTAATCTCCGGCCGGAAGGTCCGCTGCCGATGCGATCCCTCGGGTCGGCGGTGATCCCAGATGAGGAGACGCGACCACCCGAAGACGCGGCGGCCTGGAGCCCAAGGCCGCCGATGCCATTGTGCAGGCGGTGGCCGAGTACACCGACACCATCGCGCCGGTGAGCCGCGACTACCTGGACAAGCGCATCGCGGAAACCGACACCCGCATCGTCCACCAAGCGGCTGCGGCCTGAGGCCATGCGCCGTCGAGTTTAGAGGATGCGCCCTCTAACAGGACCAGGTATTATTCAGTACTGCTGCAGAGGTGACCGCCTACCCTATGAGCACCCTTACTCAACCGCCCCCGGTCCACTTCAATGCCGTGCGCCGGTTCACCATCGAGGAATATTATCGGTTGGTCGAGGCCGGCATCCTTGAGGAGGACGCGCGCGTTGAGCTGCTGGACGGCCAAATCATTCCCATGTCTCCGATAGGACCCAGACACGAATGGCTGGTGAGGCAACTGCGCCGTGCTCTCGAACCGCAGCAACATGGGCGTTTTGAGACGGACAAAGGCAGGCCCTTGCCCGTCCCAGACCACGACGAGCCGGAGCCTGACCTCTTGCTCTACCGGCCTGGCGCTGCCGATCCGCAGCATCACGTGCGTCCGGCCGACGTGTTCCTAGTGGTGGAGGTCTCCCAGACCAGCCTTGATCATGACCTTGGTTTCAAAGCCAACCTCTACCAGCGTGCCAAAATCCCGGAATATTGGGTCGTCGCCCTCGAGCACAATCACTTGCATGTGTTTACGTTAGCCGGCGACCGCTACAAAACGAGGATCGTAAGGGAAGGCAAGGTATCGCCGCAGACCTTCCCTGACGTCGAAATTGATGTGGCCGCCCTGTTCGCCGGGGCCTAGGCCGGCTCGGTTTTTGCCGGTTGACCGAGGGCTGGATCGCTGATCTATCACGCGATCGACCCGCGGATCGGTGGGGTGCTGCTGCTCGGGCCGCGGGGGAGCGCCAAGGCCACGCTCGCCCGCGGCGCGGCCGAATCGTTTAGCACGGCGCAGGGCGAGCCGGATGGAATTTGACGACGCGCCAGGGCCGTTCCCGGAGCGTTTTGCATCACGAGTCAGAAAAAGCAGCTCGAACGTTCGAACCGGGCTCGACTTTAATCACGGCAAATGGAATTCTCGAAAGAGAGACTCAAGCCCAGGGGTATTGCGCCGCAATTAACCTGCGATACCTTTGATAATTTCCGCAGATTTCCGCCGAAAAGCCTAGCCAATTCTCTTTTTGACCGGTATCACACGGGTCGTACATGCTGTTCGGGTTATTCTTTCTAGCCATGTCGCTCAACACGGATTCGCCGCCGCCGTCTCCGTCAGAGCCCCCGGCGCTGAATATCACCCACGCGCAAGAGGCACAACAATCGGATGCACTGCAAATCGCTTCTTTGCTCGCCGGGCAGTTTGCCGCCTGGAATGCCAAAGACATCGATGGTTATATGCAGGTGTTTTGGCGTTCGCCGCTCCTGGTCTACGTCACCGAAGGGTCGGTCTGGACAGGTTGGGACCAGGTGAAAGCGACCGTCGAGCGCCAGTATCCGGAAAAGAACAATATGGGGCACGCCGTCCTGGAACGCCTTCAAACAAACATCGTCTCGCCTGAAACGGCAACCACGATTGAGTGGTGGACGGTCTATTTTCCAGCGGCGAAGGTTCACGGATTCAGCACTTCGACTTGGCGCAAGTTTCCCGAGGGCTGGCGCGTAATCGAAACCCACACCAGCACCTTGGAAGTCCCTTAGGCGCAACCAACCGTTGCGCCATTGAACTCATACAGAGGACGCAGCCGAAGCGAGCATCGTCGGCCCGTGCTCAGGCCAGGGTGGCGGTCGCCTTTCGCGGCAATGGCACCGCCCAGGCCAGCGTGGCGGTCGCCTTCCGCGGCAATGGCACCGCCCAGGCCAGCGTGGCGGTCGCCTTTCGCGGCAATGGCACCGCCCAGGCCAGCGTGGTTGACTCTACGCGCGGGTGCCATGCTCCTGCCTCAGCTCCCGGTTTGGAGGATGCCGTGAATGGCGCCAAGCTGGGGTGGATGGCGGAAACCGCAACGATAAGAATGAGAATGGTCTTTTTCATTCCCCCTCTTATCGTGCATTCCCGTGAGGCGAATATAGCAGAAAGTAGCGAGCATCTTAGAAAATATTACAATGATGGAAAGATGGCGTTAAAATCTCCTGACTTGCGCTTTGTAAGTGTTTTAAATTCTTGCGTTAAATTATACTGTTTTTGGCGAATCTGAGAGTGCCCATTTCAAAAAGGCCGGTACGCCCGGCTTGCCTCACGCTGGGGGGCGGGAAAGCGCCTGAGCGGCGGCACATACCTCGACTTACGATGCAAATGCAATCTAGTGGATATAGATATTATCGATGATTTGATCTCCATGGCTTATGATCTTTAGTTACAATAAATTTAAGGTATAGCGCCTTTTGAGACCCTTCCACGCACCTGACGGGGTTCGCCCGCCGCTGGTTGCGCACCGGCGCCCAGGCAGCTGATCAGGAACCGGGTGTGGAAGCCGGCATTGGCGCCGGAGATGAACCGGGTGTGGAGGCCGGAGGCGGCGGGGAGGGGGACGGCGTCGATACGGGCGTGGTCCAGGCAGCATTCCGTTTTGCCAGGTCGAGGCCGACTTGGCGCAGGGCAGCTTCAAAGTACAGGCACCGGCCGTCCGGGTAATATTTGTGGGCGGTCGCCACGTAGTGTTCGACCTGGGGCCAATTTCCCTTTCGAAACCAATCCGCGGCCCGGGCGTAGTAATAAGCCGGTGTCTTGCCCGGAATCGGGATGATGTCCGTCACAGTTTTTGCGTTCGCCTCATCACCCAGGAGGAGGTAGCAAATCGCGATTTTGAACTGCAGGACTTCCGATGAGTGATCCACGCTCTGGAGCTCCTGGTAACGCTGCAGGGCTTCCGGCACGTCACCGTGCAGCCACGCCAGCTCCGCCAGGTTGAATTTGGCCGGGTAAAAGTTGGGATCGATCGCGATAGCCTGATGATACTTCTCGGCGGCTTCGTCGTAACGCTGTTCACGCGTCAGCAAGACGCCGCGCAGGTTCGGGATCTCCGCCGCGTTCGGCTGCAATCTTCCGGCGGCCTCGATCTGCTTTTCCGCTTCGGCGAACTTGCCCGCCTGGATGGCCTTATAGGCCTGATCGACCGCCAGGTTAAACTTCGCGTTGCTCGAGTCAGCGGCCCGGGCCGCGCCCAACCCCATCAACAGCAAGCAAAAGAAGAGTGCCGGGTACCGGGTAAACCGGTGCCTGTGAAGTGCGGAATGAAGGAACCGATGCCTCGAATTCATTTCCGGCCGTCCTTTATGGGATGGCACGCGGCGTAGCCCTTCTTCATTTGTGGCATTTTTCCGCTTGTGGCATTTGTGGCATTCTTCTTCAGAGGGAACGGCCTACCGCCTCGGCGACGCGCCGGATCCGGGTCAGCAGGTCCTCGAATTCATGCGGCCGCAGCGATTGTTCGCCGTCACTCTTGGCGCGTTCGGGTTCATGATGCACCTCAAGCATCAGGGCGTCCGCACCGGCTGCCACCGCGGCCAGCGCCATGGCCGGGACAAATTCGCGTACGCCAACGCCGTGCGTGGGATCGACCACCACCGGCAGGTGCGTCTCGGCCTTCAGCACCGGCACGGCGTTCAGGTCGAGGGTGTTGCGGGTCATCGTTTCAAAAGTGCGGATCCCGCGTTCGCAGAGCAGAACGTTGAAATTGCCTTCGCTCAGAATGTACTCCGCGCTCATCAGGAGATCCTTGATGCTCGCAGCCATTCCGCGCTTCAACATCACGGGGAGATTCGTACGGCCGACCTCGCGCAGCAGGGAAAAGTTCTGCATGTTGCGCGCACCGATCTGGAGGCAGTCGGCGTAAGCGGCCACCAACTCCAGATCTTTGGTGTCCATCACCTCGGTGATGATCGGCATGCCGGTGAGTTCACGCGCCTCGTGCAGGAACTGCAGACCGACCTTGCCGAGCCCTTGAAAACTGTACGGCGAGGTTCTGGGTTTGAAAGCGCCGCCGCGCAGGACCTTCGCCCCGGCTTTCGCCACGCTTCGAGCGATCAAGGTAATCTGCTCGTAGCTTTCCACCGAACACGGCCCGGCCATTATTACCACCTCCGGTGTCCCAATCGTCACCGGCCCTACTTTGACGTGGGAGGGCGTACCCCGGAATTCGTAGGAGACCAGTTTGTAGGGTTTCAGCACCGGCATCACCGATTCGACACCAGGAAAGGCGCCGAGCGGTTTCTCACGGATTTTGTCTTCCGGGCCGATCACCCCGATAACCACCCGGAGCACACCCCGGCTGACTTCGGTTTTGAGGCCCCACCGACGGACGGAATCGACGATATGTTCGATCTGTGCCTCGGTTGCGTCCGGACGTGTGATGATAATCATGGCAGAAGCGGTTGGGTGGAGGGTTGGATGGGAGGTGGTGGAAGACGTTCGATTGACGGGAAGCGCCCGGCGGGCACCTGCTGCCGGTGCGTCGAGAATGGTGGGAGTAGACCGTGAAAAAGGGTGCATAGCCGGGGAGTCCAGCGTTCAACCTGAAAAGTGCTCGAAAAAGAAGCGGGGGTTGAACGCTTAGTTAAAGCGCCAATAAAAGAAAAAATAACCGGCGTAACCAAAAGGCTGCGAAGTGCCAACTTGGTAACGACGGTTCATGACGATGGATACACCTTTAGCCGAATCGTTTTCAGTTGCCAACGGAATTCTGACCTGAAATCCGGATTCGTTCGCGTGATCGACCCGCAACGCCGGACAACGCCACCCGGCACGCTACAGGCCCAGCAAGCGGCGTTGCCAGCCCATCAGGACGGCATCAATGCTTTCCGGTTCACGGATCAAACGCTCGAGCGCCTGCCGGGGCGCCAGCACGCCCGGGTCAAGTTCCAGTTTGCTCGCGATCCGGTCGCGGTGCTGGCGCAGATCCTCGAACCGCTTCTCCTGCTCAGGGGTCGGCCGCGTCCGGATCACCGGTTCGCGCTGCGGCCAGGCGTCCTCAGGCAGCTCCAGGGCCTTGTGCAGCGTCGCATAAAGTCGTTTGCGGCGGCCGGCAGGAAGGTGATGCGGAAGGTTCACCCGCCCTTGAGTGGCGCCCTGGGAGACTTCCACCATTTCTTCATTCCGGAGAATCTGGAACGTCGGGCGGTCGGCCTGCTCGGCTTCTTCCTCGCGCCAGAACCAGAGCGCGCGCAATACCGCCAGAGCACGCCCTCGCAACACGGAACTGCCGCTCACCTTCCATGCTTTCTCCGGATCACGTTCCCGATCTTCGCTGGCCGCGGCGACGGCTCGGGCACAACTCTCTTCAAACCAGGACCAGCGTCCCAATTCACCTAATTGCGCGCTGATGCGTTCGGCCATCGGAAGCAGGTAGCGCGTATCGTTCATGGCGTATGACACCATGGTGGCGGTGAGCGGACGGCGCGCCCAGTTCGCCTTTTGCGAAGTTTTGGGCAGATCGACGCCGAAGTACCGCTGGACCAGCGAGGCCAGCCCGACCTCCTTCAGCCCGAGCAGCCGGGCGCCCAGGTAAGTGTCAAACACGCTGCCCGGAGTAAACTGGATCCCTCGACGCAACATCCGCAAATCGTAGTCACACCCGTGCAGCACGACGGTTCGCGCGCCCAGCATGGCGTTGAACGCGCTGAAATCCATCCGGACAAGCGGGTCGATCAGCAGGGTCGCGTCCACCGTGCTCATCTGGATGAGGCACAGCTTTTCCCGGTAACAATGCAAACTGTCGCCCTCGGTGTCGACCGCGACCGGATTGCTTTGGGAGCACGCCTTCACCCACGCGTCCAGTGCCGCGTGGTCAGAGATGATGGCGCCGTCGAAATCGGTCATCCTCAGCGCAATGCGGTCAGCAGCAGCTCCGCGTTGGACCTGGTCGCCTTCAAGGTTTGCAGAAATACTTCCATCGCCTCGATGGCGGGTAGTTGCGCCAGCCTCTTACGAAGCATGCTGACCCGTTGAAATTCATCCGGATGGTACAACAGGTCATCCCGACGGGTTCCCGATTTAAGGATGTGGATCGCCGGGTAAACCCGTTTTTCGACCAGGGTACGATCGAGGTGGAGCTCCATGTTACCGGTGCCCTTGAACTCCTCGAAAATCACCTCATCCATGCGGCTTTCCGTCTCAACCAGGGCGGTTGCCAGGATGGTGAGGCTGCCTCCCTCTTCGACGTTGCGGGCCGCGCCGAAAAACTTTTTGGGTTTGAGCAGGGCCTTAGCCTCCACCCCGCCCGACATGATCCGGCCTTTGCCCGGCTGGAGCGCGTTATAACCCCGGGCCAAACGGGTGATGCTGTCGAGCAGAATAACCACGTCCTTCTTCAGTTCGACCAGCCGTCTGGCGCGTTCACTGACCAGCTCGGCGACCTGAACGTGCCGGGTCGGCGGCTCATCGAAGGTGGAGCTGAAAATTTCGCAATCCAGGCACTGCTTGAGATCGGTCACCTCTTCGGGCCGCTCATCGACAAGCAGGACGATCAAGTGGATCTCCGGAGCGTTCGCCCGGATGGCCATGGCGATCTCTTTGAGCAGGATCGTCTTGCCGGTCCGAGGCGCCGCGACGATCAATCCGCGCTGCCCGCGACCCAGGGGGGCGATAAGGTCGACCGCGCGCGCGCTCACGCTCTTGGTCTTCTGGTTTTCCAGCAGGATCCGCCGGTCCGGGAAAAGGGCGGTCAGCTGGTCAAAGTGTTTGGGTTCCTGCCACGTCTCGACCGGGATCCCCTCAATGCTGATGACCTGGTCGAGGGCCATAAATTTCTCCTTCTCCCGCGGGGGGCGCAGGGTGCCGCGCACCTTGTGACCGGCCCGGATCGCGTGCTTTTTGAGAAGGTTGGGCGCAACGTAAACGTCTTCCGGGCAAGGCGTAAAGCTGTAACGCTCCCACCTCAGAAAACCGTGCGTTTCATTCGACAGCTCGAGCATACCCTCGGCCATCAGGGTGATGCCGCGGCTGCCGTAAGCACGGAGCAGGTCAAAGATCAGCTGGTGGCGGGTGCGTTCGTGCGATGCCCTCAGGCCGAGTTCCCGCGCCAAATCCACCAACGCGGGGTGATTCAGCCGGTGCAGTTGGTCCAGCTCCAATATCGAGCCGTTGCCGGTAAGGAACTGCGCGCCCGGCATCACGCCCGGCTCAACTTGCTGCTGCTCCTCCATAACGTTTGTTGAGTTCACTGGCTATTGAATCAATCTGCAATGCAGTAATCGGCGGCGGACAGTCAGTCCAAACGACCCAGTCCGCCCGGCGCATCTTTTCTTCCAAAGGCATTTGCGCGTTGATTATTCGCGCGGCCATCTCCAGAGGCAGGCTACGTCCTGTGGTTAGCCGTTGAATTTGAGACGCCCGGCTGCACGCGGTTACGATGATAGAATCAAAATGTTTTTCGGCTTTGGTCTCGTAAAGCAGCGGGATTTCCGCCAACAGCAAATCCTGCCCGCACAAGCGATTTAACCAAGCCTCGCGTATTCGGGGGTGCAGAATTCCCTCCAAGCTCTTTCGGGCCGCAACGTCTCCGAATACAAGCGCACGCAATTTTTCGCGCACCAGCTTGCGATTGGAGTCAAAAACGGTCTCTCCAAAAGCCGACCTAATCTCCTCTTGTACAACGAAATCGGCTTCCGTCAATCTCCGAGCTTCAACATCGGCGCTAAAAGCCGTCACCGGCAACCGCTCGCGAAGGCGCTCAAGGAGGATTTGGCTGACGGTACTTTTGCCGGTAGCGATACCGCCCGTGATTCCGATCGCAGCCATGTGGTTCCGGGTCAGGCACCCGGCGCGTGCGTTTAGCGTGCGTTTAGCGTGCGTTTACTTACCTTTACGAAGCAAGCCTTTCGCGGAAATACTCGATGGTCTGCCGGATGCCGGCGTCGAACTCAACCCGGGGCTCCCAACCCAAGAGCTTGCGGGCGCGAGTGATGTCGGGTTGGCGCACTTTCGGATCGTCGACCGGCAACGGTTTGTACTCGATCCGGGATTTTGTTCCGGTGATCTCCCGGATTTTTTCGGCGAATTGCTGAATGGTCATCTCCTGGGGGTTTCCGATGTTTACCGGGCTGTGATAGTCGCTCATCGCGAGCCGGAAGATGCCGTCGATGAGGTCCGATGCGTAGCAAAAGCTCCGGGTTTGCCCGCCGTCGCCGAACACGGTCAGCGGCTCGCCGTTCAAAGCCTGGCTGATGAAGGCCGGTACCACCCGTCCGTCCCTCAGGCGCATACGCGGCCCGTACGTATTGAAGATGCGGACAATTTTGGTGTCCACCCCATGGAAGCGATGGTACGCCATCGTCATGGCCTCGGCGAAACGCTTGGCCTCGTCGTAAACGCCCCGCGGACCGATCGGGTTCACGTTGCCCCAGTAATCCTCATTCTGCGGGTGAACCAGTGGATCGCCATAGCATTCCGAAGTCGACGCCAACAGGAACGTCGCGCCTTTGTCCTTCGCCAACCCAAGGGTGTTATGCGTGCCGAGCGCCCCAACCTTGAGCGTCGGAATGGGGTGCTCCAGGTAATCCACCGGGCTGGCCGGCGAAGCGAAGTGGAACACGAAATGCACCGGGCCCGGCACAAAGATAAATTCCGAAACGTTGTGCCGGATAAATTTAAAATCCGGGTTGCCGGCCAGGTGAGCGATGTTGTCCGGATTGCCCGTGATCAGGTTATCGATCGCGATGACCCGGAAACCTTCCATCAGCAAGCGGTCAGAAAGGTGAGACCCCAGGAACCCGGCGCCCCCGGTTACGACCGCGGTTTTTTTCGATGATTGCGTTTCAAACATGGTATAAAGGTAAACGCCACAGACTCAGTAACGGGTAACGGGTAACGGGTAATGGGTAACGGGTAACGGGTAATGCGTAACGGATAATGGGTGCGGTTCGCCGTTCGCCGTCTACCCTTAAGCTGTGTCCGGCGGTGCAATCTGTGGATGATTCTTCTTTTCTGCGTGTTCTGCGGCTGATTTCTGCCTTTCTGCGGATCCGCCGCGTGATCGAACCCGCTACCCGCTACCCGTTACGCGTTACCGGTTACCGGTGACTGAGTTCATCAGCCGACCGCGGGCTTCGTCCCATACGTATGGCGAATGTCTTCCGCCTGCTCCACCCAAATGGTGTCTTCGGCGATGTTGGTGGCGTGGTCGCCGATGCGCTCAAGGGCACGTGCCACGAAGATAAGGCTGAGGTAACTGGGAATTGCTTCGGGCTTTGCCGCCATCCTGATCGTCAACTCCTCGCTCAAAGCCGTATTAAGCTGGTCAAGGTAACGGTCACGGGGCTTCAACTTCCGCGCCAGGTCGGCGTCGCCTTCGACAAACGCATGCAGGCTGTCACGCAGCATGCTTTTCGCCTCGCGGAACAACGGTTCGAGCAAGGCAACCTCCGGAATGGCCGGTTCCACGTTAAGTTTTCTGGCCCGCCGGGCGATGGAAACCGCCTGATCGGCCACCCTCTCGAGGTTGGTGCTCAGTTTCATCGTGGAAATGACCTGCCGCATATCCGACGCAACCGGGTGAAAGCGGATCAAGAGGTCCACGCCGACGCGGTCAATCTGTTTTTCCAGCACGTCGATCTCCTCGTCGTCGGCCACCGACTGGTTGGAAAGGTCGCTGTTCCGCGTGAGCAAACCTTCCATCGCGCTATCGAACAGGCGCTCCGTCAGGCTTGACATCATGAGGGCATCGTTTTTCAACGCGTTGAGTGCCGCATCAAAGGCGCCTTGGATGTGCTTACCGCGATCGGCCATAGTCTATTCCTCCTTGACCATTTGGGATTAAGAAACGTTTGTGGACTGGCAGACACCGGGAGGCATCCGGCGGGTTTCACGTTCCGTCAAAGCCACGTTTTCATAAAAAACATGATGTTTACAGAAAACGCGACCAATGCCTAGCACGGAACACAAAAATTGTTTACATCCGTTCCGGTACCTCGATGCCGAGCAGTCCCAGGCCGGCCCGGACCACGCGGCCGACGGTCTCACACAGCGCCAGCCGGGTCGCCCGTTGCGGTTCCGGGGCCGAAAGCACGGGGCATGCCTCGTAGAAAACATGGAACACCGCGGCCAGCTCGTAGAGATAGTTGGCCAGCACGTTCGGACGGAACCCGTCGAGAATGGCCGGGACAACCTCGGCAAACTGCACCAACGCCCTGGCCAGCTTCAATTCCGCCGCCTCCGTGAACGTCAGCGCCTCCGGAAGGGCAAACGTCCGCGGCAGCTTCCGGAAAATGGCCCGGCTTCGCACATAGGCGTTCTGCAGATACGGAGCGGTGTTGCCGTGCAGTGAAAGCAGTTTGTCCCAGGAAAACACGTAATCCGTCATGCGGTGCTGTGATAACTCAGCGTACTTGACGGCGCCGAGGCCGACGATCTCCGCGATGCGGCGGCGCTCGGCTTCAGAGAGGTCCGGGTTTTTCTCCGCGACGAGCGCGCCGGCCCGGTCGATGGCTTCCAGCAGCAATTCGTCCAGGGGCACCGAGTCACCGGACCGGGTTCGCATGAGTTTGCGATCCTCGCCGAGGATGCTGCCGAAGGCGATGTGTTCCAGGTCGATCTTGACGCCCAACCGGCGTGCAAGGCTGAACAGCTGTTTGAAATGCAACTGCTGCGGCGCGCCGACGACGTACCAGATCGCGTCGGGCTGCCAGCGCTCCAGACGGTAGCGCAAGGTGGCCAGGTCGGTCGCAGCGTATCCGAATCCGCCGTCGGACTTGCGGACGATGAACGGGTCATCGGAAAGGGAGTGGTCCCAGTAGACCAGGGCCCCGGCGCTTTCCTCCAGGATCCCCTCCTTCTGCAAGGACGCGGCCAACGCCGCCAGCCGCTCGTGGTAGAAGCTTTCGCCGAGTTGCTCGTCAAAACGAACGTTCAGCAACCGGTAAACGCGGGAGAACTCCTGCATTGAACGGCTGACGCACTCGTGCCATATGCGCCGGTTTTCGGGGTCACCCTGCTGCAATTTTACCAACTCCTCCCGGCAGCGGTCGAGAACGCCCGGATCGGCCGCGGCCGCACCGTCAGCCTGCCGGTAGATGCGGACTAACTCGGCCACCGGATGAAGTTCAAGCGCCTTTTGGTCCAGAAAATTCTTCCACCCATAAATTACCTTGCCGAACTGGGTACCCCAATCCCCGAGGTGATTATCGGTGATGACGTGGTGGCCCAGAAACCGGCTGACGCGGGCCAGCGTGTCTCCGAGGATGGTCGAGCGAATGTGCCCGACGTGCATCGGCTTGGCGATATTCGGCGAGCTGAAATCGATAATGATGGTCTTTGCCGGCGATGCGACGGGGACACCCAGCCGTTCGTCATGGGCCATTTCCGCCACCTGGCCGGCCAGAAAATCGGCCCCGAGCCGGAAATTGATGAACCCGGGGCCGGCGATTTCAGGCGCGGGTCCCAGGTCCGAGACCTGGAGCGCGGCTACGATCCGGCCGGCGAGCGCCCGCGGGTTCTGTCCGACCCGTTTGGCGTACGTCATAGCGACGTTGGTCTGGTAGTCGCCGAAACGCGGGTCCGTCGCGACCGTAACCTGGGGGCGTTCGTCGGGATCGAGCCCGATGCGCACGAGTGCGTCGCGCAGACGCTCCTGCAGCGTCGAAACTACCGGCGACATGTCAGGAAGCCTGGGCCCGCGGGGCCCGGTGATCGAAAATCGCGAGGATTTCCTCCGCCGAATCGGCCCGGCTTAACTGTTCGCGGACCGATTTGTCGTTCAGGAATTTGGCGATGGCCGCAAGGGTCCGGAGGTGAACCTGGAACTGATCTTTCGGTACAATAAACAACACGATAAAGCGCACGGGCGAGTTATCGAGCGAATCGAATTCGATGCCGGTCGTGGACCGTCCGAATGCCGCTACCACTTCAGAAACGTGTACAGAGGACGCGTGCGGGATGGCGATGCCGAACCCGATGCCCGTGCTCATGGTTTCCTCGCGCTGCCGCAGGGCAGCCAGGATCGAGTCACGATTTTTTGGCTCCACGCGCCCCTTGGCAACGAGCAGATCAATCAGCTCAACAATCGCCGCCCACCTCTCGGTGGCGCGCATTTCCGGAATGATTTGGTCTACAGAAAGTAGGGAGCCTAAAGTCATAGCTCGCAGACGGAGATTCCGCACCTTAACAGGCGCGAGATCTTTGACAAGAAGGTTTCAATTGAAAGATCGGAACCTTTCTCACAGGCTATCAAATTGCAAGGGCCAACGATTTACGTAGTACAAAGCAAGGAGCAAGGCCGCAAACCCAGGACTATATCATGAAAATCATTATGGCTTCCAGTGAGCTCGTTCCGTTTGCTTATACGGGAGAGCTTGGCAGGAATGTACGTACGCTGGCTGTTGAACTAAAGAAGGCAGGTCACGACGTCAGTGTGGTATTGCCTTACTACCGGTCGATCGCGGAGGGCGGGCATAAGGTTAGTCCGACCGACGTGGAATTCCAGGTTAACCTGGGCGGCAAACGGGCATCGGCGGATATTCTGGAGACCCGGAGCGAAGACGGGGTTCAGATCTTCCTGGTCCGCCGCGACGAGTACTTCGACCGTTCCTCGATTTACGGGGACAACCGGGCCTACGAGGACAACGCCGAACGATTCATCTTCTTTGCCAAGGCGGTCCTGGAACTGTCACGCCGTTTGACGCCCACGCCGGACGTGGTCCATGGTCACGAGTGGCCGACGGCCCTGATCCCGGTCTTTGCCAAGGAACGCCAGCTCCCGTTTCAGACCGTCCTGTCCATTTACGACCTGAAGCACCAAGGCTCCTTCTGGAGTTTTGATTTCGGGTTGACCAACCTGCCCGGCCACTATTTCAGCGCTCGCGGCGTTGAGTTCTACGGCCGGTTGAATTTCCTTAAAGGCGGCATTCTGTTCGCGGATGCGATCGTTCTGCCCGGAGAACCCGCCATGTTCGAGGCGTTCACCCAGGAAGGCGGTTGCGGGCTCGACGCGGTGCTGCAGGAGAACTCCGCGCGCGTCCACGGGATTTTGCTCGGGAATGATTACACGACCACCAACCCGCCGCTTGACGGCTTGGTCAGGGGTGGTGTGCCGTCCGGCGTGGTTGCCGCCAAGGCCGCCTACCGCCAAGCGCTCGCCTCGCGTCTCGGCCTCTCGCTGGCCCCCGATGACGTGCTGACGGCGGTGCCCCTGAATCCGGGCGATCAACAGGTGCTCGCCTCCATCGTCCCGATTACCGATCTCATTCTGACCAGCGGCTTCCGGCTGGTTCTGACCGGCGAGGTCCCGGCTGGCGCACGCGCCAAGGCGATCACCGCTTCCCGGCGGTACCCCGGAAAATTTACGACGGTGCAGGAATCGCCGGGAACGGACGGCTACGCCTTGGCCCTGGCGGCGGCCGACCTGATCCTCGTTCCTTCGTCGCTCGGCTACCGGGCCCAGCCCGTGATTGCTTCGCTGCGGTACGGCACCCTCCCGGTTATCCGTTTCCGGCGTGGCCTGGTTCAACTGGTCACCGACGTCCAGCCGGCCGGCCAGACCGGCGTCAGCTTCGTCTATCACCATAGCCGGCCGGAGGGCGTCTTCGATGCGCTGCGCCGCGCGCGATGGCTCCGGCAAGACACCCAGGTCTGGCATGAACTGGTGAACCGGGCCGCTCACCGCGACTTTTCCTGGCCGCAAACCGCGACCGACTACGGAACGCTCTACGCGGAACTGGTGCGGCACCGGCAGGCCGTGCCGGCCTAGCGTCTACTTGGTGCCGGCACTGCCCGAATTCCCCAATCATGCTCCCCCACGTTATCGTCCCTCCTCCCGGTCCCGAATCGAAGCGCCTGGCGGAAACGCTGGCGCGTTACGAAAACCGGAACGTCACCTTCCTCAGCGACGAGTTCCCGGTTTTTTGGGAACGCGGGAGGGGCGTTAACGTCTGGGATGCGGATGGGAACCGTTACCTTGACCTGACGGCCGGGTTCGCCGTTGCGGGCCACGGCCACGCCTGTCCGGAGATCGTTCAAGCCGCCCATGACCAGGCGCAACGGCTCTACCACGCCATGGGCGACGTCCACCCTGCCGCGCTTAAGGCGGACCTCTGCCGGAATCTGAGCCGGATCACCTTTGAACGCTGGGGTTTGGGCTTCGGAAAAGTCACCCTGACCAACTCCGGCTTCGAAGCGGTCGAGGTGGCGCTCAAAACCTCGCTCCTGCACAGCCGAAAGCCGGGCGTCATCGCCTTTACCGGCGCTTACCACGGGCTGGGTTACGGGGCCTTGGATGCCATCGGGATCGCTTGGTTTCGTGACCCGTTCAGGGAACACCTGCGCGAGTTCACCGCCCGCGTCCCCTACCCGAATTGTTTTCGTTGCCCGTTCGGCCGGGCCGAAGGTCATCGCCTTGAGGGAAGCCAGTTCCCGAATTGCGCCACCTCCTGCCTGCAGCAAATCGAGGAACAGCTCGTCAAGATCATCCGGCAACGTCCCGTCGGCTGCATCGTGGTCGAACCGTGCCAGGGACGCGGCGGAGAAGTCATCCCGCCGCTGGATTTCCTGCGCTTGCTCCGGCACCTTTGCGATACTTACAAGATCCTGCTCGTTTTCGATGAGATCTACACCGGGTTCAATCGTACCGGCGCATTGTTTGCCGCCGACCGGTTCCAGACCTACCCTGACCTGATCTGCATCGGCAAAGGTTTAACGTCCGGGTTCCCGTTATCGGCCTGCATCGGGCGCGCCGAAATCATGGAGGCGTGGCCAAAATCGGCGGGTGAAGCCCTGCATACCAGCACTTTCCTGGGCAACCCGGTCGGTTGCGCGATGGCGCTGGCCTCGGTCGCCCTGCACCTCGTGCCGGAACTCCCCCGCCGGGTACGGGAACTGGGACGTTATTTTCTGGAGCGGTTACGCCGGTTGGAGAGTCCTGCCATCGGGCATGCGCGGGGCCTGGGCCTGATGCTGGGATTGGAACTCATTCAAAACGACGGTTCCCCTGACCCTTCGCTGACCGGCCGGATCGTGATGCGGGCCCTGCGCGATGGCGTGCTGCTGCTGGGAGGCGGCCCCGCCCGCAATGTCTTGAGCTTTACCCCGCCCTTCAGCATCGCGCAGCCGGAGATCGATTTCGTCTGCGAACGTCTTCAGGCGTATTTGCGTTTCGGATCCGTCTCGTAATCGAGCACCAGTAATTCGGAGGTGTTCCGCTTGACGATCTCCTCGATGAACTTGATGTAAATGGGATCTTCTTTGAAGATCGACATCTTCTCTTTTGAGTCGAACTCCACGGCCACGAAGAATGGCCATTCGTTCTTCGGGTCGATCCGCCGGCCGCACCGGACGTTCAAGGCAACCGGAATTTTCAACAGCTGAATGCGGGTGTGCATCATCATCTCCTCAAGCTGTTGAGGCGTAACCTCCGGCTTCAGTTTGTACAAAACGAGATGATGGATCATTGCGGCGTCTTCTTCTAGAAACTCGAGACCTCCTAGGCAAGGAATATCCAATGCGCGCCTGGCGGAAAATAACAAGCCCGAGCCGCGTGGAAGGCTGGGCGCAACGCCTCGGCGACGCTTTCGGCTCGGAACGCCTGGTCATCACCGAAACTGGCCGCAGCGCCCGGCTGGAAATCTTCGCGCTGACCGAGGCCGAAGCGACCGCGTTGTGCGGGCAGTTCGGCGGAGAAATCCGGGATCTGGCCGCGTCGAATGCGGACTGGGCTCGTTCCGTGGTGCAGCACCGGCCGATCTCAATCCGGGGGCGGCTCCTGGTGTATAATACCGAGCCGCCGCCCGAAGCCAGGGCCGGGAATGAAAAAGCCTTGTACATTCCGGCCGGAATGGCGTTTGGCACCGGCGACCACGCCACGACTGCCACGTGCCTGCGCTTGCTGTGCGACCGGGCCGGTTCTCTGCCGGCCGGCTGGTCCTTCCTGGACATCGGCTGCGGCACGGGCATCCTGGCGCTCGCGGCGGCCAAACTCGGCGCCCGCCAGGCAGCGGGCTTTGACCTCGACGCTGCGGCCGTTCGCATCGCTCGCGAAAACGCGAGCTTAAACCGGCCCCTGAAAGCGCGCTTTTTCAGGGCGGACCTCTTCGAGTTCACGTCGCCGGAGCCGTATGACGTGGTCGCCGCCAACGTCTACTCCGAAGTTCTGGTGCAGGCAGCCCGCAAGGTCTGGGCCGCGGTGAAGCCGGGCGGCATCCTGATCGTTTCAGGCATCCTGCGCGCGCAGATCGGCGATGTGCAGGCCGCCTTCGGCCGCCTCGGCGCCACATCCCGGTCCGCACGGCTCCGCGGCAAATGGGGAACGCTGGAATTTCGGTGAACAGAGGATGCCACAGATGCCTGGCTTCCCTCAGCGTCGTTTCGGCCCTAACTCAACGCCACACGTCGAAGGGCGGAACGTGGTAAAAATCAAGAACGCCAAAACAACCGAACGCTTGCCGCCGGGGACCCGCTGCCGGCACCAAGTCTCTGACTGCCGATGCGTGACGCGCTCAAGAATGTACGATTAAAGGGCGGGCCTTCATTCGTGGCATTCTCCGTCTTGGGGCATTTCCTTGGTTGAAAACCAAGGTTGGCACATATACTCGTAAGTCCATTTTATGCAACTCTCTTCACGAGCCACAAGTCTTACGCCCTCGCTTACGCTTTCGGTCGACAGCAAAGCAAAAGCGATGAAAGCGGAGGGCATCGATGTGTGCAGCTTTGGTGCGGGAGAACCGGATTTTGACACGCCCGAACACATCAAGGCAGCGGCTATTGCCTCGCTGGAAGCCGGCTTTACCAAGTACACCCCTAGTTCAGGCATTCCCGAACTTCGTCAGGCCGTCGCGGACAAACTCTTGACCGATAATCACCTGGATTACAAACCGTCACAGGTCATCCTGAGCTGCGGGGCCAAACACTCGTGCTACAATGCCGTCCTGGCCACCTGCCAGCCGGGCGACGAGGTCATCATCCCTGCCCCGTACTGGCTCAGCTACCCGGAAATGGTGCGCCTCGCCGGCGCCGAACCCGTGTTTGTCTCCACCAGTGAGGAAAATGGCTGGAAGATCACCGCCGAAGAGTTCGAGAACGCAATGACGCCGCGGACAAAAATGATCATTCTCAACAGCCCCGGCAACCCGACGGGGGTGGTCTATTCCCGCGATGAACTGGAAGCGCTTGGGTCCGTCGCGGTTGAAGAGGAGATCCTTATCCTGTCCGACGAGATCTATGAGAAACTCGTGTACGACGACGCGCAGCATCACAGTATCGGGTCGCTGGGCACGGAATTTTATAATCTCACCATCACGGTGAACGGCTTCAGCAAATCGTATGCGATGACCGGATGGCGTTTGGGTTACCTGGCTGCGCCGGAACCGATCGCGAAGGCGGTCGACTCGATCCAGAGCCACGTCACTTCCAACCCGTGTTCTTTTGCCCAAAAGGGCGGGTTGGCGGCTCTGAAGGGGGACCAGCAACCGGTCGTCGACATGCGCGACGAATTTAACCTGCGCCGTGAGTACATGATTGAACGGTTAAGCAAAATCCCCAACGTGAGCTTCGTCCGGCCTTCCGGTGCGTTTTACATTCTGGTCAACATCCAGAAACTCGGATTGAATTCCCAGAACTTTGCGGACCGGCTGCTGAGCAAAGCCAGCGTCGCCGTGGTACCGGGAATCGCGTTCGGCGACGATCGCACCGTGCGCCTGAGTTACGCGACCAGCCTGGACATCATCAAAAAGGGCCTGGACCGCTTCGAAGAATTTTGCCGGACCTTGTGAGGCTGTGAGGCTCACGCGGCGCGTGGCCGGCGGGCCCGGCGGCGGCACACCGCGCCCGGAATCGGCGTCATGAGCAGGCATTTCCGATGGCCCCCGGCCCGGAGACGCCTGCGCCCGCCGGATCGAGCCGCAGCCTGCGCTTCCCCCATGCAGCGCGTTTACGAATACCTCCAGATCTACGGGGTCATGCTGCGGAACTCGCTCATCCGCGAGATGAGTTTCAAGCTGAACTTTGTCCTGTGGCTGGCCGTGGAGGCGTTATGGTTTGTCGGCCAACTGGCCTTCATCGAGGTCATCTACGGCCAGGTCAGCGCTCTTGGCGACTGG
This sequence comes from Verrucomicrobiota bacterium, assembly GCA_019247695.1. Lineage (NCBI taxonomy): Bacteria > Pseudomonadati > Verrucomicrobiota > Verrucomicrobiota bacterium. The sequence goes on from JAFBAP010000159.1 coordinate 50,989, forward strand.
ACGAAATGGCAAATGGTGCTTCTGGTCGGAACCCACCAGATCGTGAGCCAGATTTTTCAGGCGTTTTTCTATCCTAACCTCGTGAACCTGCCGGAACTGGTGCGTACGGGCAAGCTTGATTTTGTCTTACTCCAGCCTGCAGACGGCCAGTTTCTGGTCTCGGCCCGCCAATTCGGGTTGGACAGCCTTGTAAATGCCGGGGCCGGCGTGGCCGTCGTGGTCTATTCGCTGGCCCGGCTTCATCTGGTACCCGGTCCGGGCCAGGTGCTGCTGTATGTAGTCACGCTTTGCCTCGGCGTCAGCGTCCATTACGCGGTCATGTTCGGCCTGGCGACGATGAGTTTCTGGATCACGAGAACCCAGGGCCTGATTTACGGCTATTATAATATGATCAGCCTCGCGCGCTACCCGGACGCGGTCTTCAAAGGCGCCGTTAAATTCATTTTCAGTTGGGTCTTGCCGGTCATCGTGGTGACCAACGTGCCTGCCCGCTTGCTGATGAACGCTACCTCCACACCGTGGCCGCTCGCCCTGCACCTGGTCGTGGCCTCGGCCTTGATGGTGATGCTGTCCCGGGTTCTTTGGACCGTCGCCCTGCGGCGTTACTCAAGTGCCAGTTCGTGAAACGGCCATGCATCCTGCCGTCCATGGATAGACGATGTTTGAGTTACCGGCAGCGGGCCGGCTTAAGCATTTAATTTCAGTCCGTTCCCTCCGAAAACCAGGAAATGCATGCCTATCTCAGCGTCACCCGAAAAGGTTACCCCTACCCCCACGTTTCCCCTTGCACCCATGATTGATTACGATTATATGTTCGCCCTCTTCCGGGGGGAGAAACCTATTAGCAGCCTTTGGTAGTTATAGTATGGCGAAATCGAAAGCGAATAAAAAAGATACCACCACGCCCTTAAATGGCCATGAGGCGGAGAGGGTGGACGTTGCCCCAGAAGCTGTAACCCCCGCCCCAAACGGCGATGAAAACGTCTCCCCTTTTCTGCGCCAGCAAAAGGCGCGTCTCCTGCAACTCCGTGACAGCCTGCTGGATTCGATGGCGGGAGTGTCAGGCGATATCCTGCGCGCGCGGGCCGAAGGAAGTGAGGCCTCGGCTTTCGGGATGCACCAGGCCGATGCCGGCAGCGACGCTTATGACCGCGATTTTGCGCTCAGCCTGCTGTCGCAAGAGCAGGACGCGTTGTACGAAATTGAAGAAGCCCTGAAGCGCATCGACGCGGGAACTTACGGCACCTGCGAGATGTCCGGTAAACAGATCCCGGAAGCTCGTCTGGAAGCGATTCCGTTTGCCCGGTTTACCGTGGAATGCCAGGCCCAGATTGAGAAGCAGCGCAAGGCAACCCGGGTCCGGCAACCGGTGACGTCACTTTTCGGCTTAACTGAAGAGGAAGTCGGCGAAGGTGAGGAAGAGGACACCATTACGGAGACCAAGGACTAGACGTTATGCCCAGAGATATCATTATCTTGGAATGCACCGAGGCCAAGGCGGAGGGGAAGCCGGCCTCCCGTTACGTGACGACCCGTAACAAGAAGAGCCCGAACACCCCGGGGCGGTTGGAGAAAAGGAAGTATAACCCTTTCTTGCGCCGGCATACCCTGCATCGAGAGATAAAGTAAGTAGCCATCCATCATGGAGCCTAAAAACGCCAAGCGCCGCTCGAACTTCCGCCGTGCCAATCGCGCCATGCCGCGCCGGCGGATCGACATCTCGGTTGAAGCCATCGATTACAAAAATCCCGATCTGTTGCGGAAATTCGTCACCGAGAGCGGCAAAATCCTGCCCCGCCGGGTTACCGGCATGCCGGCTCACCTGCACCGGAAGATCACCCGCGAAATCAAGCGGGCGCGTTCGGTCCTTTTGATGAAATAAAGATAATGCCATCCGGTTTACTGCGAGGCGGCCTCACAAGGCCGCCTTTTCTTTCGTCACACGGCGGGCACAGCGGGTTTGGCGGGCACGACGTAAGAGTTCACACGGCGAACACGGCGAGCCACGGCGGGAAGAGGAAAGCCAGCAGGGAGGGCGGGCTGGTCAGGCACGCCGAGAATCTACGCCGTCTTTGCCGGGAGCCGAATTCGGGGCCGCACGTCGGCTGCCGGGTAACTTTGTCTTCCCGCCGTGTTCGCCGTGGCTCGCCGTGTTCGCCGTGTGAACTCAGTCGTTGTGCCCGCCGTGTGACCGTGTGAACCACAGTCGTCGTGGCCGCCACACCCGCCTTTCCTTTAATCCGTGTTCCGCTTGTGGGATTTATTACGTTTTTACGTCAAGTGAAAAATCCCTAAACCGCTTGCTCCGAGGTTATTTATGACTAAATTTCTGGTCCCCTGGTTCCGTAAAGGCCGCCACGAGATGGCGACCCGGGCTCGGGCTAATTTGGCAACCGTGGTTTGTTGGTCGTTTTAATATTTTTATGACAGAAATGCAGGAGCTAATCGCGAAGTCCCTGCGCGATTACAAGGAAGGCAGCATTGTAAAGGGGCGCGTACTGGAAGTGCGGCCTCGCGAGGTCCTCGTCGACATCGGCTATAAGTCCGAGGGTGTGATACCCGCGTCGGAATTTGATGATATCAACGAGGTCGAGGTCGGTGATGAGGTCGAAGTGCTGCTCGAGAAGCTCGAAAACGAAGATGGGATGGTTGTTCTTTCCAAAGAGAAGGCCGCCCACAAGCAGAACTGGGACAAGATTGTCAAGGTTTTTGAGGGCGATGGCCTGATCAAGGGCAAGGTCCGTGCGGTTGTCAAAGGCGGCCTTACGGTCAACATCGGTGTTGAAGCCTTTCTCCCCGGTTCTCAGATTGACATCGTTCCGCCCAAAGATTTACAGCAGTTTGTCGGTAACACGTACGATTTCAAAATCGTTAAGATCAACGACGAACGAAAGAACGTCGTGCTGAGCCGGCGCGAAATCATCGAACAGGAGCGCGCCGAGAAACGTGCCCGGTTCCTTGAGACCGTAAAAGTCGGCGACACCGTCCGGGGTACGGTCAAGAACCTGACGGATTTCGGTGCGTTCATTGACCTGGACGGTATGGACGGCCTGTTGCACATCACCGACATGACCTGGGGTCGCCTGACCCACCCGAGCGAGTTGCTCAAGATCGGTCAGGAAGTCGAGGTGGTGGTGCTTGACATCAATCGGGAAAAAGAGCGCGTCTCGCTCGGCCTTAAGCAGACTCAGCGCAATCCTTGGGATAAGATCGAGGAACGGTTCCCCGTCGGAGCCAAAGTCCGTGGCCGGGTCACCAACCTCGTCCCTTACGGCGCGTTTGTCGAAATTGAGGAGGGCGTGGAAGGTCTGATCCACGTGTCTGAACTTTCCTGGACGAAACGGGTCACGCGTCCGTCGGATGTCCTGACTCAGGGACAGGAAATCGAGGCGGTGGTGCTCGGGGTCAACAAGGAAGAACAAAAAATCTCGCTCGGCGTCCGCCAACTCGAGCCCAACCCGTGGGATGAGATTGAGCACAAGTACGTCATCGGCTCCCGCGTACGCGGCAAGATCCGCAACATGACTGCGTACGGCGCCTTTGTGGAACTTGAAGAGGGCATCGATGGCATGATCCACGTGTCCGACCTGAGTTGGACCCGCAAAATCAATCATCCCAGTGAAGTTCTGAAGAAGAACGATGAGGTTGAAGCGGTGGTCCTGGACATCGACAAGGTCAATCAGCGCATCAGCCTTGGCATCAAGCAACTCGAGTCTGATCCGTGGAAGGAAATCGATCAGAAGTACAAGATCGGTGACCTCGTGCACGGCAAGGTAACCAAGCTGGCCAGCTTCGGCGCCTTCGTGCAGCTGCAGGATGATATCGATGGTCTGGTGCACATCTCGCAACTGAGCGAGGAACACGTCGCGAAGGTCAAGGATGTGCTCAAGGTGGGCCAGGAAGTGGAAGCCCGCGTGATCAAGGTTGATAAAAACGAGCGTCGCATCGGTCTCTCGATCAAGGCAGCCCATTACTCCGACGATGAACTCCGTCGGGAAACGGAAGCTTTCGACAGCTTGCGCCCTGGTGAGGACATGGTCGGCTTGGAGCAGGCGTTCCAGGCGGCTGAAGAAGAGTACCGGCCGGGCGATCGTAAGAAATAACCAGACAAACAAGACGGCGAATCCCGATAGAATTTTTTTATGGAAAAACCGCACATCGTTGCGTACCTCAAGACCGTTTGCGGATGGAGCAATGGCGTCCGCGCAGTCCTGAAAAAGTACGACCTGCCCTACGAAGAAAAAGACATCATTAAGAATCCCGCTTTTCGTTGGGAAATGGAACAGAAGAGCGGTCAGCCCCTTTCGCCCTGCGTCGAGATCAACGGCATCATGCTGCCCGACATCAGCGGTGAAGAGGTGGAGGAATACCTGGTGACCCAGGGGCTCATCCAGAGCGATTCAAGGCCGACGGACGTGCCGCTGAACGCGCCATGTCCTCCGGAACAACACGCGGTTCCGAACGTGCTGTTCCGCCGCTGATCGCAGGGATCGGCACCACGTGATTTGATTCAAAAAAGGCCGGCGCAAGCCGGCCTTTTTTGTTGGCAGTCCCTCAAACGTTTGCAGTCCCGCCGGTAAAAAGCGCTACTCGACAAATTCCGGCTCGACGACGTGCGGGATGAGCTTCCGGGCAACGGCCTGGCCGAGAAACTCACGAATGGCAGCGCGTCCGGTATCGCCATAGTCGATGGTAAAATCGTTGACGTACATGCCGATAAACCGGTCCGCCTTGGCCAGATCCAACCCTCGCGCCAGAGGCATCGAGTGTTCCACACCGGCCCGGCGATGCTCGAGACCGTACCTGATGCTCTCCTTGAGAATGCCGGATACCTCCCTGCACACATCCGGGGGAATATCCTTGCGGATGACATTTCCCCCTAGCGGCAAAGGCATGCCGGTGCGCTCTTTCCACCAGGCGCCCAGGTCGCGCACCAGCGCGAATCCTTCGTCGGCATAGGTGAGCTGCCCTTCATGGATGATGAGGCCCGCATCGGCCTTGCCCGCCTGCACGTACGCGAAAATCTGATCAAACGGAACGACCACGGTCCTGACCTCCCCGGCAAACAGCCGCAGCGCCAGATAGGCGCTGGTCTTAAGGCCGGGCACCGCGATGGTGCGTTGCCGGACCCAACCGCAAACCGCTTCGTCGTCGCCCGGTGGCCGATCCTGCAGGGTGACCAGCATCGGGCCGTACCCATCGCCCATGCTCGCCCCGCATGGCAAAAGGGCGTACTTGTCGGCCAGGTAAGCGTACGCGTGAATGGAGACCGCTGAGATGTGAAGCTCTCCTCTGAGCGCCCGCTGATTCAGCGTTTCGATGTCCTGCAGGATGTGTTCGAACTGGTGCCCGCGAGCGTCGATCTTGTGCTGAGCCAACGCGTAGAACATGAACGCGTCGTCGGGGTCAGGAGAATGGCCAAGGAGAAAATTCATATTACGGAAGGCATCCACAGATTAAAGTCACACAGTGGCCACGGAGAGAAAACAGAATCATCCGCAGAACACGCAGACAACGCAGAAAAGAGAAAACATCCACAGATTACACAGATTGACACGGATTAAGGGCACACGGCAGCCGCAACGTACGAGTTCACACGGCGCCACGACGGAACACGGCGACCACGGTGGGAAGCCATGCCGCCCGGCGCCTCTTCATTTGTGGCATTTTTCCGCTTGTGGCATTTGTGGCATTCTCTTCCGCTCCGAACCCCGAACTCCGAACTCCGAACTCCGAACTCTTTCCCCCCCTTCTTCCCGCCGTGGTCGCCGTGGCCCGCCGTGGTCGCCGTGTGAACTCTTGCGTCGTGCCCGCCAAACCCGCCGTGTGACCGACACCCGACACCCGGCACTCGGCACCCGACACCGTTCCGTCATTTGTGGCATTTTCTATGAGTCTGTGAACTCGTGCGCGCGTTCGACCTCGGTTTCCATCTCGCGCCAGCCGGGGCGCGTTTTGGGTGAATAGAACAGGTAAGCGATGCCGCCGACCAGGCCGAACAGCACGAAAAAGGCGAAGCCGAGCAGCGAAACCAGTACGCCCAGCTGTGTCGGAACACCGCAGAGATCCCGGAGCAGAATTTCGATAAGGGATTCACGGAAGCCGACGCCGCTCGGGGTGATAGGCAGCGAGATGATGATCGTCACGATCGGCATGATGCTGAACATATCAAGCGGCGAGACGCTGGCGTGAACCGCCTGTGCGGAACAATAGAAGGCTCCGTAGAAGGAGAAGAGAACCGGAAACGAAAGCAGGAGCGCGTACGAGGTCGAAAGCTTGGCCCGGGCAAACTCGTGGTAAGCCTCGGACGTTTCCACGATTCGCTCGCGGAATGGAAAATGGTGGGGCAATCGCTCGGCGACCTTCAACCCGCTCAGGGTAAACGAGCCGACCAGCATGACGGTGAACCCGATCAGCATCACGACCAGGGTCCAGAGCAGGACGGAAGATTTAGGCGTTTGCCGGAGCCAGTCCCAGCGGAGAAAGGTGGTCGCGGCGGCCGTCAGAACCAGGGCTACGATCCCGATCAGACGGTCCATGACGATGGTCAGCACCGCTTGTTTTTTCCGGTCGGGAAACTCGCGCATCAGGTAGTACAACCGTGCAAAGTCGCCGCCGGTGTAACCGGGCATGAAAAGGTTAAAGAACAGTCCGACGAAAAAGAGCAGGAAGGAACGGCCCCAGCTCAAGTACATGCCTTGTACCCGCAGGAGGATCCGCCACCGCATGATGTTGGCAATCTCGCCGGCGAAGGCGATGGGCAGACCGATCAGCATCCACGACGGGTCGGCCTTGGTAAAGGCAGCCGCCATTTGTGCGCGCTTGGTCGGATCATGAAAAACCCAGACGAGAATGCCGATCGTGAAGATGGCCTGAAAAGTTCGGGTAATGGTTTTCTTCATCTGGGCACGGACGCGGTACCGGCGCCGGAGTCGGGGAAAGGTTGACCTTCACGGGATCACTGATTGCAACTCGGTCACACGGCGCCGCAGTAAGACTCCGGGCAGGTAACTCGTCCGAATCGCCCACCATAGCCGTTCCGCCCCGGAAGGCATGACAAAAATGCGCCGTAAATGGTCCAGCACGCAGGTCCGGCCATAAGCGTTCAAAAAACCAGAGGCGTTGTCCGGCCATTCGCCGTCGGCGCTGCGTCCGAGGAGGTCAAGTAAGAACACCTTCAAGTCATCTGCGTGCCTTTGCTCAGGTGACACGTCACGGAAGTGCGTCGTCTCAAAATCGATGATCCGCCCACGGCCGGTGTCGCAGTCGAAGATAACGTTCCCAAGGTGCGGATCCCCATGCGACCATTTTGCGTTGAACTCTGGTGACCAGAGTTCGTGCATGCGACGGAATTCCGCCCCGGCCGCCGCCAGGTGGACGGGTTGCAGACGCGACTGCTTGGCCAACAACGCAAGGTCTTCGCCCGGAAGGGCGTCCAACCAGACCGCATTGCCGACTGGAAAAGCGGCGAAACGATCCCCGTTCAGGAGGCTGAAGCAGTGCACTTCCCAATTCTGCCAGGCCGCCACGTTTGAGAAAACGAATACAGGGTTGCGCACGAGCCGAAAGAAGGCGTTTGCACCATTGATCACCCACCGGCTTCCCAGGTTGCGCTCCTTAACCCAATACCGCCGGGCAGCGTGGCTCCTCACGGCCAGAGAATTGATCCGGATCACGTCAACGGCCGCTCCGATACGGGTCAACAGGCCCGTAGGAAACCGGTAAACGCTGTCAGGTCTGCTGTCCAAGTCAGCACGATAAACAAGTCTGGGGATGGCGCAATGGAAACGGCCGCGTTTACATCCCCTTTTGAGGCGCCTTGCGGGTGGAACGCGCCTGGCGCAGAGTGGGGCGCCCACATGAAGGTTATCGATTTACGCAATGACCCCGCTGGCTGCCGGGAAGACCAATTTGATCGTCGCTACACGCCCTCACCGGCACTCGCGTCCAGCGTGGCCGGGATCCTGGCGGAAGTTCGCCGCGACGGCGATGCCGCGTTGCAGCGGTTTTCGCAGCAGTTCGATCACGTGGACCTCGCGGCCACGGGCCTGCGGGTGACGGAAGCAGAAATCCGATCTGCCATGGGGCACCTGGATCCGCAGGTGAAGGAGGCGTTTGAGGCGGCCGGCACGAACGTACGCGAATTCGCGCTTCGGAGCCGGCGGACCGACTGGCTGGCGGAGAATCTTCAGGGCGCTACGGTGGGTGAGCGTTTCGATCCGTTTCAGCGGGTGGGCATTTACATCCCTGCAGGGACGGCGCCCCTGGTTTCTTCAGCGATCATGAACGTGTGCCTGGCCACTGCGATGGAGGTGCCGGAAATCGTGGTCACATCGCCGCCGAACCGCGAGGGAATGATCGACGGCAACCTGCTGTCCGCCATCAGCCTGTCCGGGGCGACGGAAATCTACAAGGTGGGTGGGGCTCAGGCGATCGCCGCACTGGCGTTCGGAACGCAAAGCATCCGGCGCGTCCTGAAAGTATTCGGCCCGGGGAACGCCTATGTGACGGAGGCGAAACGGCAGGTGTTCGGGTATGTAAGCGTCGACCTTCTACCCGGACCGAGTGAGATTCTGGTGCTCGCGGACCATACGGCTAACGTCGAATTTGTGGCTGCGGATCTGCTCGCCCAGGCCGAACATGGTCCTGGAAGCGTGATTTGTCTGGTCACCACGGACACTGCCCTGGCGGCGAAATTGCCGGGGGTCATCGAGCGTCAGCTTGGCCGATTGCAGCGGCAGACGTATCTACAGCAGGTTTTAAAAGAGAATGCGTCGGTCGTGATCGCCCGCGACCCGATCCAAGCCATCCAGGTCGCAAACGCGTTTGCGCCGGAACACCTGTCCCTGGTGATGGAAAATGCGAGTGAACTCGCGGCACGAATCGTTACGGCAGGCGCTATTTTCCTCGGCCATTTTTCCCCGGTGGTCGCAGGCGACTTCATGGCGGGACCGAGCCATACGCTGCCGACGGGCGGGGCCGCCAAATCATTCGGCGGGCTTACGGTCGACCAGTTCCAGCGCCGGACGAGTCTGGTGTGCTATGACCGCGCAGCGCTGGAAAGATCGGCTGAGACGTTGCGCCGGTTCAGCGAGGTCGAGCAATTGGACGCCCACGGCCGGTCGGTGACTATCCGCTTCGAGACCTAGTTTCCCGGTCAGGTTATGACGGCAAGACCGGTCAAAGCGCCAAACTGGGGACGCCGGGTCTTCATCTGGCTCGTGACGGTGACGGCATTGCTCCTGACGGTGCCCATGGCCGAGGTGGCGGTCGTGCGATTTTGGGATCCCCCGGTCACGACGGTGATGATCCAACGCCAAGTCGAACGCTGGCTTGGGTCTCCGTACCGGGCCGGCATCGACTACCGCTGGGTGCCGCTGCACTCGGTTTCAGACAACTTCCTCAAAGGGGTCTGGCAAATGGAGGACAGCCGCTTTTTCAAGCACGACGGCTTTGATTGGATCGAGATGGAGCAGGCCATGGCCCAGGCCAAGGCAAAAAATCAGCCGGTACGAGGCGTCTCGACGATCAGCATGCAATGCGCTCGATCCCTCTTTCTGTGGCAAAGCCGCTCATGGCTGCGCAAGGGAATCGAAGCGTACTACACGTTCCTGATGGAACGCCTTCTGACGAAGGAAAGGATCCTCGAACTGTACGTAAACGTGATCGAACTCGGCGACGGAATTTATGGGATCCAGGCGGCCGCGGAACGGTATTATGGGGTAAATGCGGATCGGTTGACCCGCGCTCAGGGGGCAATGCTGGCAGCGCTGCTGCCTTTTCCCCGGGGCTGGAATCCGTTGCATCCGAGTCCCCGCCTCCAGCGGCGGTTTATCCTGGTGCTGAAACGGATGAATGAAGGCGGTTCCATCGAGCGCAATCTGGGGGATACCGGTAACGGGTAGCAACCAGGTAACCGGTCCCGGCGAATCGCCGGTTAACCGTTACCCGTTACCCGTTACGAGGTACCCGTTACGGCCGGTTAACCACCGCCGGTGTGCTCGCCACCGCCGAGAGCGGTGGACGCGGCAGGGCTCTGGCCGCGGCGACGACGTTTGAATTGCAACTGGGCCAGCGAGCGCCGCAGCAGGGCTTCCTCATCTTCCCGGGTATCGGCGTCCGCGGGCCGCTCCTTCAGGGCGGCCTCGGCGCGCCGGACCGCTTCCTCTGCCGCCTGTTCGTCAATCCCCCCTTCCTCCAGCGCCATGTCGGTCAGTACGGAAACCGTCGTGTGCGTCACCTCGACGAAGCCGTTTCCCACCAGCAGCTCGGAAGTGCGTCCCGCCTTGGTGATGCGTAACGCTCCGGGCAGCAACCCTGCCACGGTCGGCACGTGACCCGCCAGCACGCCCATCTCACCTTCTGCTGCCGGGATCACCACCATGTCCACATCGTCGGAGTAGATGCGCTCCTCCGGAGTAACCACTTCGAGTCGCACGGTAGCCATAAAAGCTTACTCTTCGGCCGCGTGGATTTCGTCGATGCCACCCTTCATGTAGAAATTCTGCTCGGGCACATCGTCGTGCTTCCCGTCCAGGATTTCCTTGAATCCTCGGATGGTCTCCGCGACGCTGACGTATTTTCCGGGCTTACCGGTAAACACCTCCGCCACGTGGAACGGCTGGCTCAGGAACCGCTGGATCTTGCGCGCGCGGTACACGGTCAGCTTGTCGTCCGGGTTCAGTTCATCCATGCCCAGAATCGCGATGATGTCCTGGAGATCCTTATAACGTTGCAATACGCGCTGAACGCCGCGGGCAATCTGGTAATGCTCTTCGCCCACGATTTCCGGGGCGAGCGCCTTCGAGGTGGACGCCAGCGGATCCACAGCGGGATAGATGCCCAGTTCGGCGATCGATCGTTCCAGCACGATCGTGGAATCCAGGTGCGCAAACGTATTAGCCGGGGCGGGATCGGTAAGGTCGTCAGCCGGCACGTACACGGCCTGAAAGGACGTAATGGAGCCCTTTTTCGTTGACGTAATCCGCTCCTGCAATTCGCCCATCTCTGAGGCCAGCGTGGGCTGATAACCGACCGCCGAAGGCGTCCGGCCGAGCAGTGCCGAGACCTCGGAACCGGCCTGAGAAAAGCGGAAGATGTTGTCAATGAAGAGCAGCACGTCCTGGCCCTTTTCGTCACGGAAGTACTCCGCAACCGCCAGGCCGGTCAACGCCACCCGGAGCCGCGCCCCGGGCGGCTCATTCATCTGACCGTAAACCAGCGCAACCTTGGACTGGGACAGATCTTTCTGGTTGATGACGCCCGATTCGGACATTTCGTGGTAGAGGTCGTTGCCTTCCCGGGTGCGTTCACCCACGCCGGCAAAGACCGAGTAGCCGCCGTGCCCCTTGGCGATGTTGTTGATCAACTCCATGATCACGACCGTCTTGCCGACGCCGGCGCCTCCGAAGGCGCCGACCTTGCCGCCCTTGGTGAACGGGCAAATCAGGTCGATGACCTTGATCCCGGTCTCGAGGATGCTGGCGCTGGTGTCCTGGTCAAGTAACGAGGGCGCAGGCCGATGGATCGGGAAACGCTGTTCGAACTGGATGGGGCCCCGCTCGTCGACCGGCTCCCCAATGACGTTCAGGACCCGGCCCAGCACTCCCTCACCAACCGGTACCGAAATGGGCGCACCCGTATCGTAGATGGGCATGCCGCGTTTCAACCCTTCCGTTGACGACATCGCGATGGCGCGGACCCAATGGTCGCCGACGTTCTGCTGGACCTCGAGGACCAGTTTGTTGGTCTGGCCATCCAACGGGTATTCAACCGTCAGGGCATCAAAAATCTTGGGCAATTCGGGAGCGCCGCTGAAATCTGCGTCTACAACGGGACCGACCACCCGGACGATGGTTCCTTGATTCATAAAAGAAAACTTTCCTACTGGAGGGCAAGCTGCGCCGTCGTGATCTCAAGGAGTTCCGTCGTGATGCTTGCCTGCCGTGCTTTGTTGTACTCCAACGTAAGATCCTTGACGAGCTGTTTGGCGTTATCGGTTGCGTTCTTCATCGCCACCATCCGCGCGCTATGCTCAGAAGCCCTCAGGTCCAAGGCGATCTGAAACAGCTGGAAGTTGACGTAGTGAGGTAAAACGAAGGACAAAACCTCGGCTTCGCTCGGTTCGAACTCGACCACCTGGTCTGCCGGCGCGGTGTTTGCCCCGCCCTGGCCCGGTGTCTCCATCGGGATCGGCAGCAACGTCCGGAGCACCGGTTGCTGGGTGAGCGTGTTGACGAAGCGCGGGTAGAGGACCCGGACCTGGTCGACTTCATGCCCCGTGAACTTGTCCATGCAAAACCGGCCGACGGCCCGAACTTTGGCGAATTGCGGCTGCTCGCCGAGCTGGAATTCGGCGATTAACTGGCGCCGGGTCCGTGCGAGGAATTGTGACCCCTTCCGGCCTGCGGTTGCGTAGATCGAGCTCTGCGGGTCGACGTTGATCAGTTCCCGGAACAGGTTGGTGTTCAGGGCACCGCACAGACCCTTGTCCGTGCTGAAAACAACGATCAATTCCCTGCGCACCGGACGGATCTCCAGCAAGGCATGGCTCCTCGGATCCACCCTCTGGCGCACGGAGGCGAGGACACGTGTAAGCACGTCGTTGTAGGGATGGCCCGCCACGGCCGCTGCCTGGGCACGGCGCATCTTGGCCGCCGCCACCATCTGCATGGCTTTGGTGATCTGCGCCGTGTTTTTGACCGAACGGATCCGGCGGCGAATATCGAGGGTACTAGGCATGAACTCAGCCTCGCCTAAGGCCGGTAAAAGGTTTTGAAATCCTTGATCGCGGCATGCAGGGCGCCTTCAAGCTCCTTGTCGATCGCCCGTTTGTCGACGATCTGCTTCAGGATGCCTTCCTGGCGTGTCTGGAAGAAGTCCCGCAGCTTGGTTTTGCAATCCCGCACCTTGTCCACCGCGACGTCGTCAAAATAGCCCTTCTGCATCGCAAACAGCAGAACCACTTGTACCTCTACGGGCAACGGGTCGTGCTGTCCTTGCTTGAAGAGTTCGACGATGCGCTGGCCCCGATCGAGCTTTTTGCGCGTGCCCGGATCGACATCCGAACCGAACTGGGCAAACGCCTGGAGATCCCGGAATTGCGCCAGGTCGAGCTTGGTCGTGCCGGCAACCTGTTTGATGGCTTTGATCTGCGCCGCCGATCCCACCCGGCTCACGGAGATACCAACCGAAATTGCCGGGCGCACCCCTTGGTAGAACAGGTCCGTTTCCAGGTAGATCTGGCCGTCGGTGATGGAGATGACGTTTGTAGGAATGTAAGCCGACACGTCGCCCGCCTGGGTCTCAATGAAGGGGAGCGCGGTCAGGGAACCGCCGCCTTCTTTCTCGCTCAGACGCGCGCTGCGCTCCAGCAAGCGCGAGTGCAGGTAAAACACGTCACCCGGATACGCCTCACGGCCGGACGGGCGTCTCAGCACCAGGGAGACCTGGCGGTAAGCGGCCGCGTGCTTCGTCAGGTCGTCATAAATAATGAGCGCGTCCATGCCGTTGTTCATGAACCACTCGCCCATGGCCGTCCCGGCGTAAGGGGCGAGGTACTGGTTCGTCGCGCTCTCGGCCGCGGGAGCGGAAACGATGATCGTATACGGCAATGCGCCCGCTTTATCGAGGGTGTCGATGGTCCGGGCAACCGACATGTTTTTCTGGCCGACCGCCACGTAGATGCAGTAGAGCGGCTTATGGTTCTTGTTGCGCCCTTCTTCGGCTTCGCGGTTCAGCTTGGCCTGGCTGATGATCGTGTCGAGCGCCACCGTTGACTTGCCCGTGGCGCGGTCGCCGATGATCAATTCACGCTGGCCGCGACCGATCGGAATCATCGCGTCGACGGCCATGATCCCCGTCTGTACCGGGACCGTGACGCTCTGGCGTTTGATGATGCCGGGCGCAATCTTTTCGACCGGGTAAGTCTCTTCTGCCCGGATCGGTCCCTTGCCGTCGATCGGCTGCCCCAGCGCGTTGACCACCCGGCCCAGAAGACCTTTGCCGACCGGCACCGACAACAGCCGGCCCGTGGTCCGTACCTCCATGCCCTCCGTGATCTCGGTGTATTCGCCCAGCAGGATGGCGCCGACCTCAGTCTCTTCCAGGTTCAACGCGAGACCGTACAGGCCGCCCGGGAACTCAAGCATCTCGTTGAGCATGACATCGCTCAGCCCCTCGATTTTGGCGACCCCATCCCCTACCTCACGCACGGTCCCGACGTTCGTCCGGGTCGTCTCCGTCTGCAGCCCCGCAATCGTGGATTCCAACTCCTCCAGAAACGCGCTCATGATCTGGTCTCTTTCCTTTAAGCCTTTAAGGTTAGAACTTCTCTTGCAAACGGTTGAGCCGGTTACGAACCGAACCATCCAAAACGTTGTTTCCGATCTTGATGCGGAGTCCGCCCAGCAACTCAGGATTTGTCCGGAACTCCGTGGTTACGTCGTCGCCGTAACGAGCACGTAAGGTGTTGACGATCTGGTCACCCAGGGAACGGTTTAACGGAGTCGCGCTCTCGATCACGGCGTGGCGTTTCTCGACCTCCAGCCGAATCAGGCGCTGGTAGTCCTTGAGGACTTCAAGGTATTGGCGTGGCTTCTCGTTAATAACGGTTTGCACCATTTGCGTTACTTTCTGCTTATCTAATTTTCCGTCGGAAAAACTTTGCCGAAGCAAGTGCCGGGAAAGCCGGCGGGCCTCTCGGGTGCCTCTCATGCCTTTAAACGGCCGCCAACTGGCGCGCGGTTTCCTCGTTTAAACGTTGCTGGTCGGACGGGGTAAGCACCTTGCCCGTCACTTTCTCGGTTGTTTCCACGACCAGACGGCCGATCTCATGCCTGACCTCCGCCATGACCCGTTCACGTTCCAATTGAATGGATTCCTGCGCCTTCTGGTTGATCCGCTCCGCTTCGGCAATCGCTTCCTGGCGCTTTTGCTCGGCCAACCGTTCACTGCTCACGCGGACATCCTCCAGCAACCGTTGCGCTTCTGCGCTGGCTTTGGCCAGAATTTCTTCATAGCGCTGCTGCGCCGCCGCCAGCTGCTGCTTGATCTTTTCAGCGTTCAACTGGCCCTCTTCAATGCGTCGCCGGCGCTCTTCAAACATATCCACGATCGGCTTGAAGGCGTACCTGCGCAGGATGAGGTAGACGAGTATAAACAGAACCACCTGCGCAATGAGGTTGGGCCAGTAAATCCCAAAGATCTGGGCAATGTTCTCAGCGGGATTCATCTTCTGCTGCTCTCCCCTTGTCTCTCAGACGACCGATGAACGAGGCCCGGCTGCGGGGTCAGATCCCCGCAGCCAGACTGAACGTTCGTTCATTACTTCGTAAACGCAATAATCAGTGCGTAAATCGCGATCGCCTCTGAGAGCGCCATACCGATAATCGCGATCACCAGGATGCTGTTAAAGGCACCCGGGTTGCGTCCGACGGCCTGCGCCGCCCCCTGGCCGACCAAACCGACGCCGATACCGGCCCCGGCCCCGGCAAAGGCCAGCGGGAAGGTTGCCCCAAGGTTACCCGTAAGGCCAGGAGCCGCACCGGCTCCGGCGGCAGCCGCATCTGCAGCAGCCGCCAAGATAGGATGGAGGATGTCTACCATAGGATGTCTCTTTTTGCTTCTCGCCGCCCACGCTCATCGGATGGTCCCGGCGAGAAATTTTCAGTGGCCGTGCGCGCCCGCGCCTTCTCCTTCTCCCTCCGGATGGGTGGTGGAGAGCCGGATGTACACCGCGCAGAGCAGCGCAAAAACGAATGCCTGCAGAATTCCGACCAGAAGCTCAAGAAAGTAGAAAGGCAACGGAAAAAGCACGCTGGTGATCCAGTTCAACGGGATGGGCAGGCCCGAGCCCAGCTCCGACATCGTATGAAGCAGCGTCTCCCCCGCATAGATGTTGCCGAAAAGCCGGAGGGAAAGCGAGACCGGCCGGAAAATGATGGAGATGATCTCGATAATCCCCGTGAAGATAAAGAGCGGCAGCAGCACGAACCACATGGCGCCTTTCATGCCGCCCTTCGGGGCAAAGTTCTCCTTCAGGAAACCGACCACGCCCACTTCGCTGATAGTCCAAATGACCCACCAGATCATGAAGAAGAGCGCCATCCCCAGCGTCATGTTCAGGTCCGCATTGGAGGGCCGCAACAGGGGGCGCTGCACCTCCTCCAGGGCAAGCGGCCCGTGCGCAGGCGGACCGAAACCGATCGTGCCGACCCCGGGCACCAGCCCGAACCAGTTCGCGGCGAGAATGAAAACGAACAGGGTCGCGATCAGCGGAAAGGTTTTCGCGATCATGTGGCGCCCGACGATCCCCTCGAAGGTGGTGTAGAGCGCTTCGACCACGGTTTCAAAAACGTTCTGATGGCCGCTCGGCACCAATTCCATCCTGGCGGTGGCGGATCGTGCCCAGACCAACAGCAGCCCGGCGACGATCACCGTGACCAGCAAAGAATTGGTAAACCAGACGTGATTGGGAAAAAACGGCGTCGCGTTTACCGAGATCTGCTCCGCAAGAAAGTATATTCCCATCCCCATAGTTTAGTTGCCCTCCAGACGTATCGACACGACACCTGGGGCTTAATTAGCGCAGGGCGGACCAGAGGGTGAACTCGGGAATAAAAGCAATCGACTACCTTACTGGCAAGTCGTTTTGCGATTTTTTTCCAAGGTTTTTCCAACGCAAGTGGAAAGCCTGCCGAAACTTTGCGGCGCCTCGGCCGGCGTCGGAATCAAACGCACCCTTCCCGGAGGCCCTATCCCGTTCAAGGACGGCAAGACCGGCTTCCCTGGCCTGATGCCTATTTATAATATTATGTATGTACCGGCCCGGGCACCTTGATCCGGTACGCCGTTCGACGTTTATGCCTACCCGCAGCCCTCACCTGAAAGTTCAGCCCGGCGCGGACCCTGCGCCGGGACGCAATCCGTCTCTGGCCTACCTTTTTGAACGTTTCCCAGCGTTTACGCAGACATTTTGCGCCCGCGAAGTGCTCGAACTGTCCCGCCAGGGGTTGGCCGTGCCGATTTATTCGATCCGGCGGCCGGTGGAACCGCCGCCCAGTGATTTACCGCTCCAGGATCTTGACGTGCGTTACCTGCCCGATACCAACCGGCTCAGGTTCAAACTCGAGGCCAGGCTTCTGTCGCCCCAATACCATCAGCACTGGGATGCCGAGGGGGACACCCGTGACAAAAACCGGTACCGCGAAGCCCTCTACCTGGGCCGCCGCCTCCGCCGGCACGGCATCGGCCACCTCCACGTCCATTTTGCCAGCCTGGCCGCGCGTACCGCCTGGTGGATCAAACGGCTGCACGGCATCCCTTACAGCCTTACCGCCCATGCGAAAGACATTTTCCGGCCCAAACCGGACCAGCGCGTGCCCATGGAGGTTCTGATCCGTGACGCCGCCTTCGTGGTCAGCGTCAGCAATTATGGGGCGGATTACCTCCGTGCCCGCGTCCCGGAGGCCGCCGGCCGCATCCTGCGGATCTATAACGGGCTGGACCTGTCGCGGTTCCGCGCGGCCCGGCCGGAGGCGACGCCCATCCGGCTACTGGCCATCGGGCGGCTCATTGAAAAAAAGGGATTCATTTATCTGCTGCAAGCCTGCCGCGATCTCAACCGGGCGGGTTTACCGTTCTCCTGCCGGATCGTCGGCGAAGGGCCCGAACACGACCACCTCGCCCAATACATCGAACGGGAACGCCTTAGCCCGCGAGTCCAACTGGTTGGCGCCCGGACGCAAGGAGAAATCGCCGATCTGCTCGCCGAAGCCAGCATTTTCGTCTTTCCGGCCGTCCACGACCGCGACCGTGATTCCGACAACCTGCCGACCGTGATCGCCGAGGCGATGGCCAGCGGCTTGCCCGTCGTCAGCACCTGGGTGGCCGGCATCCCGGAAATGGTGGTGCCGGACCGGAACGGCCTGCTCGTCGAGGAACGTAACCCGAGCCGGCTGGCCCAGGCGATTCAGCTGCTGGCGGAAGATCCCGCCCGGAGAGTTTCCTTCGGCACAAATTCGCGCCGTCTGGCTGAGCAGCATTTCGACCTGCACAAGACCGTGGCCCAATTGCGGGAAACCTTCCGGGAGCGCGTCGCCTGAATTTAGGGTTGATTTTACCCGCGCGGGGCACCTTAAATGCGCCTATGCCTAACGAAAGTAAAGCGAACAGCGCGTTCATGAAACCGGTCCAGCCGGACGCTGCTTTGGCCAAAATCGTCGGATCAGATCCTTTGCCTCGAACTGAACTCACCAAAAAACTTTGGGAGTACATTAAGAAAAATAATCTTCAGGATAAAAAGACCATCAAAGCTGATGCCGCGCTGGAAGCGGTATTTAATGGTAAAAAGCAGGTGGACATGTTTGAGCTCACTCGCCTGGTGAACGGGCACCTGGTGAAATAGCGGCCCTCCTTTGTATTCGGAGCAGCCGCGGCAGCTGTAAAAAGCAGTTTACCTGGCGTTGTTTTCGGTCAAGGGTTGCAGGTTGTGCCTAGTTTCCGCGTCAAGATCGCCATCGCCGCGATTGTCGCAGCCGGACTAGTGGTTGCGGCTGCCCATTTTCCAGTTATCCCGGTCCTGAAAGGTTTTTGTGACCACGTGGGCCGAATGGGGGCGGCCGGGGTTGTCTGCTTTGCCTTGCTCCTTGCCGTCGGTTCCGTCTGCATGCTTCCAGCCAGCCCTTTCATCATCGCCGCTTCGGCCGTGTTTGGGTTCGGACTCGGGCTAACGGCCGGGCTGTCCGGGATTGCGCTCGGGGCGTCGCTCGGTTTTTTTCTGTCGCGCTGGTTGTTGAGAAAAGATGTTGCCGCTCAACTCCGAAAACACCCCACGTTCGAAAGCATCGACCTCGCGATTGAGCGCGAAGGGTGGAAGATCATTATCCTCCTCCGGCTCTGCCCGATCCCTTTCGGATTAGCCAATTACCTTTACGGGCTGACGGGGATCCCGTACCAGGCTTACCTGTTAACCACGCTGGCCGGCGGCCTGCCTTCGACCCTGCTTTTCTGCCACCTCGGCGCCGCCAGCAAGGCCGGGCTCGAGGCGGTTGCCTCCGGTCAGTCCGGCCATCACGCGGGCCAGATCGTGCTGCTGGGACTCAGCGTGGCCGCCACCGTGGCGGTCATCGTGGTCTTACCCCGGTTTGCGAAGAAAGCCATCGCCAAACACGCCAAGGTCAGCATCCCCTCCTAGAAGCGGTAACGCGTAACGAGTAACGGGTAACGGGTGGCGGGTCGAGTAAATGCCGCTCAGGGGTGACTTCGACGGCTCGTGCGCATGGCGTTGATTCCATACCGGCGGTGAAGCAGTTCTTCCTGGGCTGACGCGCGGCGCTCTCCACCGGGTACAACGTCGGCTTGCGGTCTTCCACCCGCTATTCGTTACGCGTTACCCGTTACCCGCCCCTCTCTTCCATTTTCCTCAAAGCTCGTACGTTTCCCCCGGGACGGGGATCACGACGCGGGTACCGGGTAAGGCTTCGGCGATCGCTGCTTCAAACCATGACATTGACGCCGGTCCGCCGTGCACCAGGACCACCGTTTGCGGGCGGGTCTGGCAGATATAATTCAGGATTTGTTCCCGCGGAGAGTGGGCGCTGAAATCAAATTCCTCCACGCGACAGATCAACGGTTGTTCCGGTAATTCGTTGTCGAGCCGGATCGGTTCTTCCGGCTGTCCCGCCTTCAACCGGCCGCCGGGTGACTCCGGGTCCGCGTAGCCGACGAAGAAGATGGACTGCTTCGGGTCGGACAGAATCCTGGCGGCGAGCTGGTTGGAAAGCGTTTTTTCGGACATCATCCCGCTGGAGAGCGCGTAAATGTGCTGGCGTTCGAGCTGCGTGGTCCCGACTTCCCGTCCGCTCAGGACGTAAGGCGCGAGGGTGTCGAGCAGTTGCACGCCGACGTGCTGGCGGGTGGCAACGCTGGCCAACTGGTCGTGGATGACGGTGATTTTCGTGCTCAACCCGCCGATGTAGATCGGTGTGCGCTTAAGGAGCCCGCGATTCCGGAACTCGAACAGCATCGTGAGCACTTCCTGGGTTTTACCTAAAGCGAAGACCGGCACCAGCACCGACCCGCCGCGCTCAAAAGCCTCAAGGATCGCCTGCAGAAACCGTTCCTCCTCAGCCGGACGATTGAACGCCGGCGGCAGAGCGCGGTCGCCGCGCGTGGTTTCGACGATCAAAACGTCCAGCGGCTCCTCGGGAAACTCCGCCTTTCGCATCAGCGTTTGATCGGCAAAATTCACGTCGCCCGTGTAAAAGATCTTTCGGCCCTGCGACCGGAGCATGACGCCCGCAGAACCGAGGATGTGCCCGGCATGGTACATTTCGAAGGTCAGCTCGCCATTGTCGCCCGTTACCCTTTCGCCCTGCAGGTTCCAGCGCTGGCGCAACCCTACGCTCTGCCAGGCCTGGGCGAATAGATCGGTCTCACGGTGGGTAAATAAAGGGTAAACGCCCAGGCCGAGCTCCTCTCGCTGGCGTGACATGACGTTGACCGAGTTGTGCAGCATCGCCTCGCTGAGGGCGGCCGTCGGCCCCGTCATGTACACCGGCGCCTGAGGTTGGCGCCGCATCAGTACCGGCAGGGACCCGATGTGATCCTGATGGGCATGCGTGATCAGGATCGCATCCAGCTCGTGGTCCGGAATGAACCGGTAATTGGGAAGCGCCGCCTCGCCCTCATTTCGGGGATGCAGGCCCGCATCGAGCACCAGTTCGGCGCCGTCCAATTGGATGTGATAGGAGTTAGCCCCGATCTCGATCTCTTTGGTCAGATTTGTGAAACGCATGTTCTACCGCCAGACACCAGTATCGCTGAAACCTTTTGCGCCCCTTCGCGTCTTCAGGTCTGAAGAATCGGGACCAACCTTGACCGCTCGTCAGATTGGCTAAGCCAAGCTTTCCTCAACGTCCTCAATGCTTTGCAGCTACGCAACAAAGTCCCAGAAAATCGGTTTAACTCAAGGAACATGTTGACTCCACTCGCTGCTTCAGCCTGGGACCAGGATGCCGCCGCCCACCTCGCCCTGCGTGCCGGTTTCGGACCGAAATCGGTCGAAGAACTCGAGAAGCTGGCCAGCCTCGGCCCCGAACGCGCCGTGGAAACGTTTTTGTCCGTTGCGGCGGCGGACCAGGACCCGCCACCCCCGTCGCCCGACCTTACTCCGGACCACTTCTCGGCTCTGGAGGCCCAAATCCGAAACTCCACCGACCTGCTCGAGAAGCGGGAACTGCAGAAGCAAAAACGGCAGGAGGCACACCGCCAGATGCAGGAACTCACCCGCTGGTGGATCGAGCGCATGGTCCAAACCCCTTCGCCCCTGGTGGAGAAAATGGCCTTCTTCTGGCATGGGCACTTCGCCACCAGCATGGAAAAGGTGCAGTCGCCTTATAAAATGTGGAGTCAGAACCGGACGTTCCGGCGTTATGCCCTGGGCAGCTTCCGGGACCTGACCAAGGCCGTCTCGCGCGACCCCGCCATGCTGGTCTGGCTGGATCTGAACGGATCGCGGAAAGAAAAGCCGAATGAGAACTTTGCCCGCGAACTCATGGAGCTTTTCACCCTCGGCGAAGGGCATTACTCCGAACAGGACGTCAAAGAGGCCGCCCGCGCCTTTACCGGCTACCGCATCAATCCGGTCGACCAGTCTTTCCGGTTCATGCCCGGCCAGTTCGACGGAACGCCAAAAACCTTTCTAGGCCGGACGGGACCTTGGGACGGCGATCAAGTGATCGACATTATCCTGAGCCAGCCGGCGTGCGCACGCTTTCTGGTGACCAAACTCTGGCGTTTTTTCGTCAACGATAACGCCGCCCCGGAGCTGGTCGACCATCTGGCCGGCGAATTGCGCCGCAACAATTTCGAGCTGCACCCCCTCCTGCGGGTCATTTTCCGCAGCACGGAGTTCTACGCGGACGCCTGCAGAAACGGCCAGATCAAAGGCCCGGTGCAATGGATTGCGCAGACCTGCCGGACGCTGCCGGTCGAAGTGCCGAGCGCTGAGGTGTTATCGAATGTCCTCCGTCAATTGGGCCAGCTTCCCTTCTACCCTCCCAATGTGAAGGGCTGGGAAGGCGGCACAGCCTGGATCAACACGGCGACCCTGGCGTTTCGCTACGCCATCGGCCGCCAGCTGATCCTGGGCCGGCCCGCACCAAAGCCGCCCGAGTTCACGATGCAGCCGCCGCCGATGGTCAGCAACCAGGGTGGGCAGCCGGCCGTGGAGGCCGTCGCTCCCAACCAGCCGAGACCACCGGGCGCGAGGCCGATCGCACCGCTGGACGTGGCAATGCTCGTAACCGGCCGGGAGCGCGATGAACCCGTCGCGTTGGTCAAAGATCTATGCCACCGGCTCTGCCCGGGCCGGCTGCCGGCGTCCCTTGAGGAACAATGCCTGGGTCTGATTGCCGGCAAGCGCCTGCCTTTAAATGATCAAGCCATCCGTGAACTCGTCGCGCTGATGGTTGCCACCCCGAATTTCCAACTCTGTTGACCCTTCCTCCTTCCTTATGCCACATCAGCCCGAAGTTCTTACCCGGCGTCGTTTTCTGCGCACGTCCGTGCTGGGCGCGGCGCTCAGCTGGACGGTTCCGCTGTTCATTGAACGCACTTTCTCGACCCTGAATGCCGCCGCGGCCGAGTCTGCGTCCTCCCTGCAAGTGCCCACGGGACGAGATCATCCCATCCTCGTCGTCCTGCAATTGGCGGGCGGGAACGATGGGCTGAACACCCTGATCCCGTACGAGGACGACGCTTATTACCGCGCCCGGCCCACGCTGGGCATTCCCAAAACCCGGGTTTTGCCCCTGAGCGACCGCATCGGCCTGCACCCGGCGCTGGCCCCGCTGGCGGATCTTTACCACGAAGGAGCGCTGGCAATCCTGCAAGGGGTCGGTTACCCCAACCCTAACCGGTCGCATTTTCGGTCCACCGAAATCTGGCAGACGGCTTCCGATGCAAACCGGGTTTCAACCAAAGGCTGGATCGGACGGTACTTCGACAATTGTTGCTCGGGCGGGGACCCGACCGTCGGCGTCAGCTTGGGCCAACAACTGCCGCAGGCATTCAATGCGCAGCAACCGGTCGGTATGGCGATTGAACGGCCGGATCACCTCGGCCTGCCGAAAGTGGGTGACGCCTTCGAAAGGGCTGCCTTCGAACAACTCAACGGCCTGGACCACGAACTCGATGCCGGCAATGCCGGAGGTTCCATCGCCGGCTTGAATGGCTCCCTGCATTCCAACCTCTCGCCCCTGGATTACCTTCAACGGGTTGCGCTCGATGCGCAGGTGGGCGCCGACCGGATCAGCGCGATCCTGAAGCGGACCAGAGACGAAGCAAACTATCCGAACACGCAGCTCGGGCGTTCGTTGAGCTCGATTGCTCGATTGATTGCGGGCGGCCTCACCACGCGGGTGTATTATCTCAGCCACGGCGGTTTTGATACGCACAACAATCAAGGCGAGGCTCATCAAAGGCTCCTGGGTGAACTCGCCGGTGCCACCGATGCTTTCTGCCATGACCTGCGTAGCAAGGGGTTGCTCGACCGCGTGACGCTGATGACGTTCAGCGAGTTCGGGCGACGCGTCGCCGAGAACGCCAGCAAAGGGACTGACCACGGGACCGCCGCCCCGCTTTTTGTAATGGGCGGTGCAATCCGGCCCGGGCTCTACGGGCGCCAGCCCAGCCTCGAGCAACTGGATGCGGGCGACCTAATTTTCAACGTCGATTTTCGTTCGGTTTACGCCACGATCCTTGAACGATGGATGCAGGCGCCTGCCCAAAAGGTGCTTGGCCGGGAATTCCCGTTGCTGGCATTTTTGTAAGAACCTAAAGGGCTCACCTCGTAAATGCAGCCGGTTGCATTGCGACCCCGGGCACCGGGGCCGCCGGAGTTCCGCGTTTTGATGCGTCAAAGCTTGCCCTCCGGACTCCGAAGCTTATGCTCACGCACCTGGGGCTTGCGATGTGAAACTCCTTTTGACCTCAGATTTTCACTTTCACCGGCCATGGTACGACTGGCTTTTAGATCACGGGCCCCAGTACGACCTCGTGGCCATCGCCGGAGATTTGATGGAAATGCATTACCCCGGAGGGGTGGTGCCGCAGCTTATTTACCTTCACGGTTGGGTACGGACGATGCTCAAGCGAGGGGCGGTTCTGGCGGTCTGCTCCGGTAACCACGACCTGCCTTCGACCGCGCCGATGGTCGTGCCGCACCAGGGTATCGATAAAGAACGCGTCGCGCTCCTCGAGGGGTTTGCGAAGCATGAACATTGGTTGCAGGCCTTGCGCCGCGATCACCAGATCACCGTCGACCAGGACCATCGCATCATTCGCACCAATTCCGGGGAGAGCCTCATGGTAAGCTGCGCGCCTTACCGCGCCGACGGCCAGTTTTTGTTCCGTGAACATTTCCCGCCCCCCTGGCTCCTGCTGCACCATGAACCGCCCGGGGGCACGACCCTGGCAGGACCGAATACGGGCAACCAGGCCCTGGCCGAATTCGTCCGAAAAACACCGCCGAAATACGTTTTAAGCGGCCACGCCCATTTCAGCGAATCGGGCCATAACGCTTTCCATGAGCGTATCGGCAAGGCGCATTGCTTCAACTGCCGCCAATACCCAACGGCCGGTATCCGCCCCCCGGCGCCCAACGTGATTCTTCTCGACACCGGCGCCGGCACGGCAACCTGGCGCTTCTACACGCAGGACAGCACCCCGCAGCAGGCCGTCGTGGAATTGGACTGAGAAAAGAGGAAACATCCACAGATTACACAGATTGACACAGATTACGGTCACACGGTCGCACGGCGGACACAGCGGAGAAGAATCACACGGCGCCACGGCGGAACACGGCGACCACGGCGGGAAGAGGGGGAAAGAGTTCGGAGTTCGGGGCTCGGGGTTCGGAGCGGCAGAGAATGCCACAAATGAAGAGGCGCCGGGTCTGGTAATCTTTTTTCTGCGTTCTCTGCGTGTTCTGCGGTTGATTCTGTCTTTCCGCCGTGGTCGCCGTGGTCCGCCGTGTTCGCCGTGTGAACTCTTACGTTGCGCCCGCCGTGTGACCGTGTGAACTCTTTCGTCGTGCCCGCCACCCTCTTCATTTGTGGCATTTTCAGGGAGAGGTCAGCCCGGATACGGCGCCGCCATAACCCGTTAATTCCATGTAACCGTTTCCCTGGACCGGCTGGCCGGCCTTGGCGCCTGAAAGCCGGATACATCCCTCCCAGTAGCGTGAGGAAAGCCTGAGTTCCTGATCGTCAACCGGAGTCACGATCGCCAACTCCAAACCTAATTTCGGGATGCTTGCCTGCCATCCGATCGGATAGCGGGGTGCCGACCGGTCACGCTGCCAGAACCGGTTGGGAATGAGCTGGAAGTCATCCCGGGCAAGCGGGGTGACCTGACCCTCACGACTCACGTATTTTCCGCTGGAATAAGGATCGATCCCGCCATCCTTCAGGCGCATCTGGTAGAGCATGAGGCTGGAACCGTCATTTAGCTGGATTGCAAACCAGTTCCAACCGGCCTGCTGCGGTTCGAGCTGGTTGGTGGCCCATTCACGATCGAACCACGAACTCCCGGCAACGGTCCAGGCGTTTGCGCCGAGACGAACGGTCCCCTGGGTTTTCAGGATCGGAATAGAATAATAATACGAGGCTCGCCCCGGTCCGCCGGCTTTCCGGCTGAAGCCGTCGACGCCCTGCAATACCGGAGCCATCTGCGGTTCGAGTTTAAGGTCGATGGCGCATTGGCCGGCCGCCGCCCGCAGACGGAAATTCCCGTCGTAATCGACCTGCCAATCCTCAATCCAGACAAGCGTCCCGTCGCGGCCGTAACCAGCATCACCCAAGGCGCCGCGGCTGATTTTTTCATAGGCATGGAAATGGTGGTCCGCGACGTCGGTGACCGTGAAGTGCGCGAATTTCACTTCCCCGGTCGCAAACGGGGACTGCGGAGGGTGAACGGGGTCCGGCGGCCGGTAGCCATGACGGAAAAAGGTTAGTTCGAACCCGAACTCACGTCCGTCCCCGGCCGCCAGGTTACCGGTAAAATACCACCATTCCGTGCGGAAACCCGGGTGAGGGCCGTGGTCAGCCGGAAAATGAAAAACATAGCCCGGCTCGGCGATTTGCCATCCATCCGCATTTACGCTTTGCCCCTTGAGTTCTCCCGCCAGGAGAAAAACACCGATGGCGATAAACATCCAACGGGCACTTCCGAAAAACCACGGCCACATCACCTTGAATATACGCACCCAAGCGCCGCCGGGATACCAAGGGACGGTACCGGTGCCGTGTGAACCCTGTCGCTGCGCCCGCCACCCCCCCTTTGCCGTCTCGGATCACCGTCCAAACAGGAAATGCAACAGAAACAGGCCGGCCAGCACGTAGGTGACCACGCCAATCTGCCTTGCCTGGCCGGTCCCCAGCTTGATAATCACGTAGGTTAGAATACCCATCGCCAAGCCTTCGCTGATGCTGAACGCGAGCGGCATCACGAGCACGGTAATAAAGGCCGGCACGGTGGTCTCAAAATTCCGGAGATCAAGTTCGGCGAGACCCTGCATCATGAAGGCACCGACAATCACCAGCGCCGGGGCCGTCGCCACCGGGGGAATGATGAGAATAACGGGGGCCAGCAGCAGTGCCGCGACGAAACAGAGGGCCGTGACAATTACGCTCAGCCCGGTACGGCCACCGGCTTCCACCCCGGCAGCGCTCTCAATGTAGCTGGTGACCGTAGAGGTTCCGAGCACGGAACCGAACATCGCGGCGCACGCGTCGGCCATGAAGGCCTGGCCTACCTTGGGAAGATGCCCATGGGCATCGAGCAGGCCGGCACGTTTGGCGACACCGATAAGGGTGCCCATGTTGTCGAAAAGGTCGACGAACAACAGTGCCAGCACCAACGGAAACGCGAGGTCGAGGTTGCGCCAGAAGTATCCCAGATCCAATTTCAACAGCGTCGGGGAGAGTGAAGCGGGTAAACTGACAATGCCGTTCGGCCGGGCGGTGATCATCGAGTCGGCAGTCCCGCTCGGTATAAAAAGGCCGAGCACCGTCAGGAGCAGCACCACCAGCACGATTGCGCCCGGCACCCGCCGGATGACAAGAACCGCCGTCAGGATGATCCCGAGAATGACCAGTACCGGGCCGGGACGGGACAGGTCCCCGAGAGAAACGAACGTGGCCGGGTTCGCGACGATGACCCCGCCGTTCTTTAACCCGATAAACGCGATGAAGAAACCGATCCCGGCGCTGATGGCCAGCTTCAGCTCGAACGGGATGGCGGCGACGATCCGACGGCGCAAACCGCTGAGGGACAGCAACAAAAATATCAAGCCGCCGTAAAACACCAGGCCGAGGGCAGCCTGCCAGGGCACGTGCTTGGCCCCGCAGATGGTGAAGGCGAAAAACGCGTTCAAGCCCATGCCGGGCGCGAGTGCGATCGGGTAATTGGTTGCCAGCGCCATGATGATGGTCATCACGGCCGACGCGATTCCTGTCGCCGTGATTAATGCCCCTTTATCCATGCCGGTCGTCGAGAGAATCAGCGGATTAACCGCAAGGATGTACGCCATCGCCGCGAACGTTGTCAGGCCGGCAACAACCTCGCGGGAAACCGTCGTGCCGTGTTCAGAAAGGGTGAAGTACCGTTGGAGCATAGGGACCTCTAGCAATTTTCATGGCCATCGGACAACGGTAAGAGTTCGGAGTTCGGGGTTCGGGGTTCGGAGCCGTCCTGTAACCGGGTCCATTCTTTCGGCGGAACATGGCGGCCGCAGCGGGTGTGGCGGGCACAACGTAAGAGTTCACACGGCGACCACGGCGGGAAGGCAAATGCCACAAATGAGGGCCGCTGGTTAGGCACGCCGGGAACCTATGCCGTCTTTGGCCCCGGGGCGGCGGTTGGCGGTAACCGGGGACTTTAGTGACCACTAATCCCGCCGCCGCCCCCGGGCCAAAGACGGCGTAATCCTTGCCAGGGAATCAAGGGTCGAGCATCGGGTGCCGGGTAATTTTGTCTTCCCGCCGTGGTCGCCGTGTTCGCCGTGTGAACTCTGTCGTTGTGCCCGCTTTCTCCCGCTATGCCCGCCGTGTGACCGTGTGACCGAACTCCACCTCTATCCGCGTATGGCGCTGATGATCGGGGCGTTGGCGGCGCGCCACGCGGGCCAGAG
The DNA here is from genome assembly GCA_019247695.1 of Verrucomicrobiota bacterium. Classification (NCBI taxonomy): domain Bacteria; kingdom Pseudomonadati; phylum Verrucomicrobiota; species Verrucomicrobiota bacterium. Next base: position 79,184 of record JAFBAP010000159.1, read on the forward strand.
CCCGCCCAGCGCCGACACGGGTACAAGCGATATGGGGATCAGCGCCAATTGATCCCAGGGGAGTTGCAGGGGGATGGTCCAGCCGAAAAAAGCTTTGTTGATTACCTCGGTCAGGACCACCGCCAGCGCGCACCCTGTTCCGAGGCCGAGCATGACCGCAACCAGGCCGAGCAGGGCGGCTTCTGCCAGCACCATGCCCAGGACTTGCCGGCGCCGCGCCCCCAGCGACCGGATGACGGCCAGTTCACGGCCGCGTTCCTTCACCAGGACCGTCAGGTTCAACACGATGCCGATAACGGCCACCAGCACCGCGACCAGCCGCAGAGCGTAAGTAACGGCAAACGTCTGCTCGAAAATCTTGTTCACCAACTGCCGCAGGCTCGCGTTCGACCGCAGGGAATAAAAGCGGGCGCTGGGATCTCCTTGCCGGACCCGGTCTATCACCGCTGGGGCGGTGGCGCCCGGCTGCAGATAAAGCGCGACCGAATGAACGCCTTCCCGGTGCCAGTAGCGCAAAAAATTATCCCGCTGCATAAGAATCACGCCGGCATCTTTGGTGTAATCATAATAAATGCCGGCGACGCGGAAGGGGCGTTCACCATCGGGAGACACGATGCCCAACGGGTCGCCGTCCCGCAAGTGCAACCGGCGGGCGAGCGGCTCGGAAATGATCACGGTGTCGCGGCCGAGGAAATCGGCGAACTTCTCCCGGTCATGTCCCCCGACAAACTCCGGCACGCTGCGGGCTGACCCGATCACGACTCCGAGCGACACGCGCTTCCCTGCCGCCGTCACGGTCTCATCGCGGTAAGTGTCGATCGACGCCACCTCCGGCAGACGCCGCAGACGTTCGAGGAAATCCGGCGCGACGTTGGTCTGGAACCTGGTGATCTCGTTCTGGGCCGGCGTGACGAAAAGATCGGCAACCAGCCGCCGCTGAACCCACCGATTAACCGTTACGCGGAACGAGAAAATCATGACTGAGACGCTCGCGAGCATGGCCACTGCGGAAGCCAGGGCGGCGACGGTAACCGCGTGGTGGTGAACGGAGCGTACGAGGTTTTGGGCTGCCAGCCGCCAGACGTGGGATGAACGCAGCCACCGGCTCAGCCGGCGGCCGCTGGTGTAAGTCACCAGAGGCGAGAGCGCGCAAAAACCGGCCAGGGTAAAAAAGGCGGCGCCAAAGCCGGCGAGATGGTTATAGGCAAACGCCAGCCAGCTGCTCAGGATCCCCAGGCTGAATAACAGCGCGCTGACCGCAAGCCATGCGAGGCGCGGGCGCGGTTGGTCGTCAGCCACGACCTGCAGGTTAAGGGCCTTGAGCGGGGGCAACCCCGCGGCGGCCCGCGCCGGCACCCACGCTCCCACCAGGGCCGAACCGATTCCCAGGCTCAGCACCAGCGGGATCTCCCAAACAGGAAGATAAAGGCGCTCGATCGAGGTCAGCACGTACAGGTTCGAGATGGTCTGGGCGACCGTACGCACGAGGCCCCGGGCCAGGAGCACGCCGAGAAAACATCCCAGAGCAGACCCGGCGGTTCCATACAGGGCCGCTTCTCCCAGAAAAAGCCAGCGGACAAGGGACCGGGAACCTCCCACGGACCGCAGGATTCCGATCTCGGCACGCCGGCGCACGGCGGATGCGGTGATGGTGTTGTAGATCAGGAAAACGCCGACCAGCAGCGAGACCAGGCTTAAGGCCGTCAGGTTAAGTTGAAACCCGGCCAGCAGGTAAGCCACCTGAGCGCTGCGCTCTTCCGGCGAACGTATCACCACATCTTTCGGCAAAAGGCGGCGGAGCGTCGCGACGACGCTTTCAGGGTGTTGAGGCGTCTGGAGGCGGAAAAGCACAGCGGTAAGGTGGCCAGGCCGGGCGAGCAACTCCTGAGCCCAGCCGATGTCCATGACGGCAAAACGGGGGTCGGCGTCCCCGGTCTCGAGATAAAATGAAACCCGCAAAGTAACCTCGCGCTCGCCGGCCTGGACGCGCAGCGGATCGCCTAACCGAAGATGGTGCCGGTCAGCAAACTGCCGGCTGATCGCCACCGCCGCGGGATCACCGAACCAGGCGTCAGCGTCAAAGCCCTTATCCGGGGCGCGTTGCAGCTTGAAAGCCTGAAACGGACCATTAGTCAGCGGATCCACGCCCAGCAGGTGCAGGTATTCGCGATCATAATCCGGTAAGGCCAGCATACCTTCCACGAGCGGGGTTGCCGCCGTGCAACCGGGAACATTCCTTAACCGGGGCCAGAGCTGAACGGGGATCGCGCCGCGAGCCTCCAGATGGGCGCGTCCTGCCACCACGTCAATGCCGGCCTCGAACGCCCGGGTCGCGCTATGATTGACAATCTGCACCGCCAGAAAGACCGCGGCGCCCAACGCCACGCTGAGGATGTTCACGGCCGCGAGCAATTTATGCTGCAGCGCATACCGGATGACGTGCTGGTAAAATAATCTCACTGGAAGGCGTGTGGGAAGGAGGTGTGTGAGGATGCCGGTGGTTCCACGGGATCGTTCCTGCCCTCACACACCTCCTTCCCACACGCCTTCTCAATCGTAATACTTCCGAGAGCTGTCTCCGGTTGCAGCCGACAGCAGCGCACCTTGCAGGTGTGAACCGATCAGATCCTCGCTTAACTTCCGGCCCTCAAGGTCGGTCGCGTAAAACGTGTCAAAGGCCGCCCCCTTCTCCGTCGCGATCCGGGAATGGACGATGTTAACTCCCGGTTCGGACAGGCATTTGAGCACATCGTAAAGCAAACCGAGCCGGTCCGGCGTTTGCAGGTCGATGACGGTGTAGCTCGGATGGATCTGGTTTGAGATGATGAGCTTGGTCGGAAATTCCAATTCCGGCGGAGCATGAAACCCGAACCGGCGGCGGACCCGTTCCAGCAACGGGGTGAAATCAAAATCCTGGACCTGCAGCGCCGCCCTCAGCACCGATTCCACCTGCTGCTGTTCGCGCGGCTCGGTCACGGATTGGAAGTTGGTATCGCACACCCGGAAAATGCCGAGCATCAGACTATCGACCCGGGTGTAGGCGTCAGCGCTCAAAATGTTAATCCACGCAGTGGCAAACGAGCCCGCGATCTTGGCCATCAAGGCGGCCCGGTCCCAGGTACAAATCCAGACCTCGCTATGGCCCTGGTCAGGTTTGCTGTGCCAGCGGATCACCGCGCTCAGCGCCTGGTCCGGCTCCCGGAACCTCGTTTCCAGAAAGGACCGGAAGAGCCGCAGGTGCCCGATGATCTCGTTCACGTTATGGCTCTGGAAATAGCGGTCGGGCATCGAGTTGAAATGCACCTCGATCTCCTCTCCGAAATCGCGCGCCATGCGCTTGGCAATCGACTGCCGCAAATCCTCGCGCTCGATGCGGCGCTGCCTGAAAAATTGTTCCGCATCCTGCAGATAGCTCTGCGCGCCGCGGTAAAGCTGCCAGACCAGTGACTCTTTCCAATCGGACCAATTGTGCCCGCTGGTCCCCTGCCCGTCGGCCAGCGTCAGCAACATGAGCGCGTCGAGGTTTTCCTGGGTCCGGACAATCTCCGCAAACTCCGCCACCGTCGTCGGATCCTCCACGTTACGGCGCTGCGCGATTTCCGACAGGCTCAGGTGATGGTCGACCAGCATGATCAACCGCCGGCGGCGCTCGGGAGACAACTGGAGGCGGGCCGCGACCTTCTGGGCGTTGAGGGCGCTCGCCTCCGCATGGTGCCTGGCCCCGGAGGCCTTGCCGGTGTCGTGCAGCAGCAGGGCCAGGTAGAGCACGTACGCGTCTTCGAATTTGAGAAAGAGTTCCTGGTATTCCTGCAGCTTCGGATTCTTCGTGCCGACGGTCTCATCCAGCTTTTCGATGCAAACCAGGGTGTGTTCGTCGGCCGTGTACTGGTGAAAGAACTCGTGTTGCACCAGACACGTCAGTTCACCGAACTCGGGCATGTAGCGCCCGAGAAAGTCCACCTCGTGCATCATCCGCAGGATGCGCCCCACCTGCCCTTTTCGCGAAAGGATGGCCTGAAAGGTTTCACGGGCGGCGCGCGCGTATTGGAACGTGCGGTTCACCAGCCGCGTCCGGCGCCGGATCAGCTGCTGCAATTCCGGGCTGAGTTCGAGCTCCCGATGCTGCGCGTGTAAAAAGACGCGCATCAGGCGAAACGGATCCTCGTGAAACACTTCCCGGGTTTCAGCGTAAATCAGGCCGCCATGGCTGTAAAAGCCGTCAAAATGCTCGGTCTTGAGTTTCCTTTTCGCCAGAAAACCGAAGATGGGCCGCTCTTCCTTTTCGACGGTGAGCGGAAGCAGAAAACGTTCGGTCACACCTTTGGCGGTGAGATAAATCGCGCGGGCGTGCTGGTAATAATCCCGCATAAACGCTTCGCTGCGCCGCAAGATGTTCTTTTGCGGGTAATTAAACTTGTTGGCGATCTGGCCCTGGAAAAACAGGGTCAGAACGTCGGCCGGCCGCTTTGAAAGGTAATGCAGTTCGGTCCGGACCCGGAGGAGAAAGTCGTAGGCCCGGTCGATGGTACGGCGATCGCTCTCGTTGATGTATTTGCGTTCGACGAGCTTGGCGGTGCTCATCACCCCGTCGCGGAAATAGCAGATCCACTGCATGTTCTGGTAGTCACGCAGGCCCCCGCACCCGTTCTTGATGTTGGGCTCCTGCATGAACACCGAGCCGCCGTACTTGCGGTGGCGTTCCTCCTGGTTTTCCAGGCGCCATTTGAGGTAGGTGTCGACCTGACCGCGCACGCAATGTTCGAAAAAATCGCGCCGGAACTTGGAGTGCAGCCGCCGGTCTCCGGCCAGGTAGCGCGATTCCAGTAACGAAGTCTTGGTCAGGGTATCGGCGTTGGCCAGGCGGATCGCTTCACCGATGGACCGCGTGGCGTGGCCGACCTTGAATCCGACATCCCAAAGCATGTAGAGAATCTGTTCGACGATCGACGCCCCTTCCGGGCTGACCCGGCCGGAATCGTGCACAAACAGGATATCGACGTCGCTGTACGGGTTCAGTTCACCCCGGCCGTACCCGCCGATCGCCAGCAGGGTAAAAGGCGGCGTCGCACCCGCATACTGGGACCCTTGCACGGCGCCCTCGAACAAATGACGGAGAACCACGTCGAGCAGGCCGGCCCGGTCCCGCGCAATCTCCAGGCCGCCGCCGCCGGAGTAGTGCTTCAGGCGCAGGCGGTGTTCCTCGATCTTCAGGAACTTCTTGTACAGATCCAGCCGGTCACGAAGTTGACCTTTGCCTTGGGAAACCAATTGCCGCTCGGCGTGGGCGAGGATCTTTTCAAGGTGCTGGGACATCGAAGGTACTGAAACCGGAGTCGATCACCATACCGCAGGCTTGAACGGCCGCCTAGGGAAACTTACGGGTCCCGGGCGTCGCCGCGCCGGCACCCGGCCCGATTTGCGCCGCACCGAACGCCGGCCGGTCACCGGTCGCGAGCCCACGGCCGATGTCCGTCATTGATCCTGCTGCAGCTGCCATTAGAATGTGGAATGGCGACTCCCAGCTTTGCCCTCGTTCAGATCTTGCGCGAGACCGCGAACCGCCTGGCCGGCGGTGCCGAGTACCAATGGAGCCACTTCGGCAAATGCAATTGCGGGCACCTCGCCCAAACCGCAACCCGCATTTCCGCCCGGGACATCCACCGCACCGCGCACCGCAAACTGAGCGAGTGGAGCGAAATTCCCGACGATTTCTGTCCGCAGACCGGCGTCCTGATTGATCGGGTGATCGATGCCTTGTTTGAACTGGGGCTGACCAACACCGACCTGCGGCATCTGGAGGATCTGACGGACCCGGAAATCCTGGCCCGGTTGCCGGGCGGCCGGCGTTACCTGCAGCGCAACCAGCGGGATGACGTGGTGGCGTACCTGCGCACCTGGGCGGGCCTACTTGCGGACAAGGTGCCGAGTGGCGAGCGTCGAGTGTCGGGTGTCGAGTGCAGCTCGCCGTTCGCAGCCGATACGCTCGCCATCGAGGTTCCATAACGGGCAAATGCGGCGAGAAGATCAATTGCAAACTCCGAAGCTTGACATTCGCGAACTCTCCCCACGATCACACCCGGCACCCGGTATCATTTGTGGCATTCTCTGCCGCTCCGAACCCCGAACCCCGAACTCCGAACCCTTTCCCCGCCGTGGTCGCCGTGGTCGCCGTGGCCCGCCGTGTTCGCCGTGTGAACTCTGTCGTTGTGCCCGCCAGACCCGCTGTGCCCGCTGTGTGACCGGCACCCGTCACCCGTTACCCGTTACCCGCCACCCTCTTCCATTTGTGGCATTCTCCGCCTCGGGGCATTTTCCGCCGTTACCGAATTCCCAGCGTGGTCAGGTCCACCACCCGCCCGGCGTCTTCCTGCGTCACGAAAATCGGCCCGGTCAGAACCAGGTCGTCCTGCACCAGCAAGCCGTACTTCACGTAATTTGCCAGGAACACAACCGGGAGATACCCTTGGAGCCATTGTTGCTGGTCGACGGCGAAATCGATCCGTTTGCTCACAAGCGCATCGACGACGGTAGGTGAGATGTCGAAGGTGCAAAGCTTGATCTTGCCGGTTCTGCCGACTTCATCGAGTGACTGCATCGCGGGTTCGGCCGCCACCGGTCCGAGGGCCAGAATCCCGTCGACCTCATCGTGGTCGTGCAGGTAGGCGGTGACCGCTTCCTCGCATTCCATGTAATCCAGCGGCACCGCGAGCATGCTCACGTGGTGGAATGGGCCTTCGAAACCGTCTTTGAAGCCTTTGATCCGCTGTTCCAAAGCTGCGTTGCCCGCTTCCTGGTTAAGGATGAGGACCTTCTTCATCCCCATGTCCTTCATGCGTTCCCCGGCTTTTTTCCCGGCGTTCTCCTCTTGTTGCCCGATGTACATGAGGCACCCGACCTTTTTGTACGAGTCCCAACCCGAGTTGATCGCGATCACCGGAATTTTTGCCGCCGCTGCTGCCCGGATCGATTTAGCCAAGGCGGCGGCGTCCGGAATCGCCACGATCAGACCGTCCGGCTTGGACGCCACGGCCGCATCGATCATCTGCGCCATTGCCGCCATGTCGAACGTCTCGGGTGCACGATAATCGAGGTCGCTGCCGGTCTCCTTGGCGGCGGCTTCCAAGCCGTTTCTTACGACGAGCCAGAACGAATCGGCTGCCTGGCCGTGGGTGACGGCGACGATCCTCGGCCTGACCTGCGCAACGCCTGAGAACGGGATGAGCAAGCTCACCGCACAGGCGAGCCGGAAAACGATTTTAGATTTTATCATACGCGCGGTCATGGAACGTGGTTTTAGGTCTGGTCCGGGTACAATTTTCCCGCGGTGCGCGAACCATTCCACAGCGATTCCTTCGAAAAGATCTGGCCCGGAACCTGAGAAGCGGTCAGGATAACAGATTGGCTCGTCGGGCCCCGATCTGTCGAGTCTTGCCGACGCGTTCGTTCCCCTGAGCAAGCGTATGGACACCAGCCGAGAACAGAGCGACCCAAGGCGCGTCTCCGCGTCGACGCTTTCACTGCTGAAGCTGAAGGTTTGGCTGGTCGAACACCTGCGGATCCGGGAGCGGCAGGCGATGCTCATCTGGGCTGTGGTGATCGGCGTTCTGGGCTGCACCGCCGACGAGAGTTTTCGGAGGGTCAGCGACTTCGTGCATTTCCTGGCGACCGACAGCAATCTGGAAATCATTTCGTCTTTTTCCCGGCTGTCGTGGTGGCAAAGACTCGCCGTACCCACGATCGGTGGACTGCTGGCGGGGTCCACCCTCTGGCTCGGGAACCGTCTTCTCGCGGGCGTCCGCCAAAAATCGACGACTGATTACCTGGAGGCGATCGTGGTCGGAAACGGTATACTTTCGCTTCCGGCCAGCTTCGTAAAGACGTTGTCGGCGTTGTTTTCCATCAGCACCGGGGCATCCATCGGCCGGGAAGGACCGCTGGTGCAGATCTCCTCCCTGGTCGCTTCATTAATCGGCCAGGCCCGGAATTTTCCGGTGCCGCAGCGGCGCCAACTGGTCGCGTGCGGCGCGGCCGCCGGCCTGGCCAGCGCTTACAACGCGCCGATCGCCGCTTCGTTTTTTGTCGCTGAGATTATTCTGGGGACGGTGGTGGTCGAGGCGCTGGGACCGTTGATCCTGGCGGCGGTGGTCTCGACTTTCACTTCTCAGCTCCTGCACGGCGGCGGACCCATCTACAAGTCGCCGGGCCTGACCCTGCACAGCCAGTGGGAACTCATCCCGTTGTCGGTCGTCGGCGTCGTCTCGGGCTTCCTGGCGCCGGCTTACCTGAAGTTTTTGCGAATTACCGAGCGGATGTTCTCCAAGGTTCACGTCCCGGTACCGGCGAAAGTTGCGCTCGGCGGTCTGATCGTGGGCGCCCTGTCAATTCTCAGTCCCGAAGTGTGCGGGAACGGCCAGGGGCTGCTGGTTTCCCTCTTTCACCAGAATTGGTTCTGGGACGAGATTCTCGCCATCCTTTTGCTTAAGCTGATCGCGACCGCCGCCATCTTCGGTTCAGGGGCCGTGGGCGGTGTTTTTACGCCGACGCTGTTCATCGGCGCGTCGATCGGCATGGTGTACGGCCGGGCCGTTCTTCACCTCGCGCCGTTTTTGCAACCGGACCCGTTGGCGTACGGCATCGTCGGCATGGGCTCCTTCATTTCCGCAGCGACCGGGGCGCCGTTGATGTCCATTCTACTGGGATTCGAGCTCACCCTGGATTACCAGATTGCACCGCTGCTCATGGTGAATTGCGTCGTCGCCTACTACTGCAGCAGCCTCTTCGAGCGGCGATTCATGTACGGGGAATCCCTCGAGCGCAAAGGCGCCGCCTTCTTCAACCAGCAACTGGCCGAGGCAAACCTGGGCGACCTGATCCGGCGCAACCCCCTGACGCTCCCCAAGAACGCAACCCTGGCGGAGATCGCGCGCGCGTTCGTGAACAACCAGTTCCAGCATATCTACGTGGTCGATAAGGATGACCGGTTCCTCGGCGCGATTTCACTCCACACCATCAAAGAATTCCTCAACCAGCCTGAACTCGAGACCGTGATCGTTGCGACCGATATCATAGACGACAATTTCCCGCGCATCTCGCAGCCGGAGGGAATCGGCGAGGCCCTGGAGAAGTTTTCAGCCACACACGCCGAGCGCTTACCGGTAGTCGATAATCTCCTCTCGCAGCGGCTCATCGGCAGCATTTCGAAGACGGACCTGATCATTCATCTCGCCGGTAAACAAAGTGCAAGCCGGGAAGGAGCCCTTTCGTCGGCATGAGGCGCGTCCTGGCATGCATGGCTTGCTGGGCAGCACTCGTCCCGGTCGCCGTACCGGCTGAAACGGTTTGTTTGATCCATGTGAACGGCGTGATTGGCCCGGCCACGGCGGGTTACGTTTCGCGAAGCATTGACGCCGCGCGGGCCCGCCGCGCGCAATGCCTGGTCATTCAGCTTAACACCCCGGGCGGTTTGCTGGATTCCACCCAGAAGATCGTGCAAACATTTCTGGCGTCACCGGTGCCTGTGGTGGTTTACGTGGCGCCCCTGGGGGCAACTGCCACCAGCGCGGGCTGCTTCATCACCATGGCGGCAAACGTCGCCGCCATGGCTCCGGCCACGACCATCGGTGCGGCGCATCCCGTCGTCCTGGGAGGCGCACCTGGTGGCGGGGAACAGCAACTTGACCCGACGATGAAGCAAAAGCTCGAGAACTTCTCGGTCAGCTACATCGAAGCCATCGCCGGCCGGCGTCACCATAATGCCGAGTGGGCCAAATCCGCCGTGCGGGACAGTGCGTCGGTCACCTCGGAAAAGGCGCTCGAACTGAAGGTCATCGACCTGATCGCCGCCGATCTGGCGGACTTGTTGAACCAGCTGAACGGACGCGAAATCGACGGCAGAACGCTCAAAACCGCCGGCGCGACCGTGGCAAAGATCAAGATGTCGGTCGGCGAACGCGTTTCCCAGGTGATTTTCCGGCCCGAGGTAATGTTCATCCTGATGCTGATCGCCGTCTATGGAATCATCGGTGAGCTAACCGCACCCGGTGCGATCCTTCCGGGCGTCGCCGGCGCAATCGCGTTGATTCTGGCGCTCTACCTGGCGGCCGTTTTACCCGTCAACGTCACCGGCTTCGCGCTGGTCATCCTGGCGGTGGGATTATTTGCCATCGACGCCTTCGCGCCCACCCACGGTGTGCTGACGGCCGGCGGCATCATCTCCTTTGTGCTCGGCTCGCTCATGCTCTTCAATCGTTCCGATCCGCTGTTTCGCTTGTCCCTCAGCTATATCATCGCGGCAACCCTGGTGACGGCGGCGTTCTTTATGTTTGTCGTCGGCAAGGGTTTGCGTGCCCAGCGGTTGCCGCCGAAGACCGGGGTCGGAACGATGGTGGGCAAAACGGCGACTGCCTTGACCCCGATCGACGCAGAGGGCGGCCAGGTTTTTATTGAGGGCGAGTATTGGCGGGCCGTGAGCGATGCACCGATCGAAACGGGCCGGCTCGCCGAGGTTACGGCCGTGCACGGTCTCACGTTGACCGTAAAACCGAAAGCGGGGGCCGAATAATTCAGGTTGGTTGCGCGTCTGAGCTGGCGTGAAGAACGCACTTCTTACTCTCTTAGTCCTCAGTTCCGTTTTCAGTACCTCGCTGATTGCAAGGGCCGACGAAGATCGCCGGGATCGTGATTGGAACGACCCGTACTGGCATCATAGCCACTACGGCTACTGGCACGGTGAGCGGGGGTATTGGCGGAGTCATCACCACCATCATGAGTTCATCAAGGTTGGCCCGGTGACCGTCGAAAAGCATTAAGGACTTTTCCTGCCTTTAACTGGCGTTGGCCATCGCGCAAAGCGCTCCGGAAGATCTCCGGAGCGCTTTTCGTTACACGGCGGGCACGGCGGGTCTGGCGGGCACGGCGTCAGAGTTCACACGGCGAACACGGCGGACCACGGCGGGAAGAGGGGGAAGGGGTTCGGGGTTCGGGGTTCGGGGTTCGGGGCGGCATCATGGGTGCCGGCTGCCGGTGTCAAGCCCGGGGTTTCGGGATCCGTTTCTGCGTTGTCTGCGTGTTCTGCGGATGTTCCATGGAATTTCTTGAAAAATTCGCTTCGCAAACGTGAAAATTGCTTTAGAGCTTGCTGGGGCGAATGGTGAACTTTCTTCTGCCGGACTTTCAGGATTGGCCTGTCTCACTGTTTCCGGACCGTGTGGTGCTGGTTAATAAGATCCTGCCCGGACTCGCTGAGCCGGGGGTTACCATGCTCTGGGTGGGCTGCCGGCCTTACACTCGCCGCTATCCGGGCATGATTGAAAGGCGGGGTGCCCTTTGTTACACCCTTGAGATCGACCCGGCCGCCCGACGCTGGGGCCACCCCAAGAGGCACACGGTGGGAGATTTGCAAAAGGTTGCAGCCCTGTACCTGCCGGAACAGTTCGACGTCGCTCTGGTTAACGGGGTGTTCGGCTGGGGCGTTAACTCCGTTGAGGGACAAAATGAAGCGGTTGAGGGACTTGCCCGCGTGCTGAAGCCGGGGGGCTTGCTGATGCTGGGCTGGAACACCAACCGCTCCTGCGACCCATGCAAACTGCCCGCCGTAACCCGGTTTTTTACGCCGTCTCAACGCCCGGGGTTTGAACGGCGTATTGCGTTTGGCGCCGTTACTCACGTCTATGATTTTCTCAGCCGCCGGGCCAACCCGCTTGAACGGCCGGCCTGCGGCGGGTAAGACCATTCAGGCAGTGATCTCGGCGTCGGTTGCGATTGCCTCAACCTTGGCTGCTCAAGTCAAGCGGCACCAGAAAATGTTTCCAATCGGTGATGTTGTGAGCGTTGCGGATGAAACACGTGGTGGGCAATTCCCGGGGTGCTTCCGGCCTCTTGCGCAGCTCTAAACCAACTTCTTCAGGCAGGCGGCTGCCCTTCAGGCTGTTCACGCGACGGTCGGCCAGCACACAATTTTCCCAGGTGGTTTGTCCCCCGCGGGAACGCGGCACGACGTGGTCGATGTTGCCTTCGTGCGGCGCCAGCTTGCGCCCGGTGTATTGGCAGAGTCCCCCGTCCCGTTCCCAAATCCCTTTGGGCGACAACTTCGGCCGGCGCCTCGGAACGCGGCCATAACGGGTCAGAACCAAAACCGTGGGGACCCGAACCAGACCGCGGATCGTGCTGACCGCGTTGTCCTCTCCACGAACCGGTAATTCCAGCCATTCGGACCATTTTACCGGTCGCATATCCCCGGCCTCCTGAATGTCGAGGGCGGTCGCGTTGCCGTTAGCCATCATGCAAAAGGCTTGTGCCGGCGACCTTACGTTGATCGCCTGCCAGTTCCGATTCAGAACCAGAACCGTGCATTTATGCAGGACATCGTTCATGGCATCGAACTGGGAGCCGCAGCCGTGCGCGAAAGACCGCACAGTAATGCCCCAACGCGGCGAGGTTGTCCAGCCTTGTCGCCGGTCAATCACACCAGCACTGGTATCACGGATGCGCCTCGGGGCTTTCGGCCACAACTGCTGGCAGAGGTAAACAAACGGTGATGGGTCTGCCTGCATTTGCTATCTTCCGTCGCCATGCCGTTGCCGTGCGATTACCACAACCATCCGCAAGCTCATCTGCTGCAGCCATACACCCTCGATTTGCTTCTACCCTGGATTTCCCGGGCACGCCAAACCGGCATCCGGAGCCTGGCGTTTACCGACCACGACCGCTACCATGAAGGAGTCGATTTCGACGTCGTCGATCGCCTCAGGGAGCAGCACCCGGACGTAGAGATCCTGATCGGAATCGAACTCGACAATGACCCGGTAACCTCCGAGCGCGGTACGCGTTGGGTGGAACAACACTGGGACGAACTCGACTTCGTGCTCGGATCGGTCCATTACCTCCCCGGCGCGACGGAGATGTTCGATCGTGCCGACCAGAGCGGGCAGTTAACGGACCGGTACGGGCTGGAAAAGGCTTTTGATCTATATCGTGCGGAACTGGAGAAAATCGTGCGGCGCGGGTTCGTTGACTGTCTTGCGCACCTTGACCTGATTAAGATCCATCACCTTTACCCGGACGGCTACGAACCGGGCACCTGGTTCAGGCCGGTCCTTGAAATGATCCAGGCGGCCGGATTGGCCATCGAAGCGAGTACGGCCGGTTGGCGCAAAACGGTGGGCGAACAATACCCGCACACCGCCATTCTCGAACTGGCGCGCGACCGCAATCTGCCGGTCACCACCGCCTCCGACGCGCACGCGCCGGCTCAACTGGCCGCGGGCTTCAACCGGCTTGAAAAGGTTTTGAACCAAGCCGGCGTGACCAACCTCGTCCGGTTCACGCGCCACCGGAGAATGGCATAACGGGTAACGGGTAACGGGTAACGGGTAACGGGTAACGGGTAACGGGTGGCGGGTGGCGGGTAAAATGCAGAGTTCGTTATTCGATGGCGCGGCGGTAATCGATCTGGCCCGGAAAATAGGCCTGCTGCTTGCGGCGTTGCCGTTGCTCGGCTCGTCACGCGCCGCAACGGCTCCAGTCACGTCTCCGGCGATGCTGCATGCGGCCGGTGGCGCAGTGCTCGATCAAACCGGCCAGCCGGTGCTGCTGCGCTCCGTCAACCTCAGTCCCTGGCTCGTGCCGGAGGGGTATTTGATGGCGCAAGGCAGCTTTGCCGCCCTCGCGACGTCTCCGTCCGAGATCAGGCAACGGCTCGTGGATGTCGTCGGCCCGGAAAAGGCGGCGGCGTTCTGGCGGGATTGGACGGCCGCATTCGTTGACGCAAACGACTTCCGGAACCTGCGCGCTGACGGGTTCAACTGCGTCCGCCTTCCCTTGAACGCGAGGTTCATCACGAGCCGGATCGAGCCCGGCGGCGTTGTCTTCGACGCAGCGGGGATTGCGCCGGTCGATCAGGCTGTCTCCTGGGGTGCCGAAACCGGCGTTTACGTCATCCTCGACCTGCATGATGCCCCTGGCGGTCAGGGACCGTTCTCAACCGTGTCCGACGTGCCCTCGTTCGATCATACGCCCCGGCTGTGGCAAGGGCCGACTGCGGCGGAAAACCGGAGGAAGACGATTGCACTCTGGCGCGCGCTCGCATCGCGCTATGCCGGGGCGCGCTCTGTAGGCGGCTACGATCTGCTCAACGAGCCGGCCCTGCCGCCCGGCGTGGCTCCGGCCGAGCTGGCGGCACTCTACAACGCAGTTATCGAGGCCATAAGGTCGGTCGATCGCGACCACATGATCGTGCTCGAAGGCGACAAATACGCGCGCGATTTCTCGATGATCCGATCCGTCGCCGATCCGAACGTCATGTACGAGTTCCACGAGTACCGGATGTTCAATCCCCAATGGCGCTCGCCGACTGTTGCCTCGCTGGCACAACTGCTCCAGCTGCGTGAAGCGACGGGAAAGCCGGTATGGCTGGGCGAGTTTGGGGAAAGCTCCTTCGCTTGGCAGGCTCAAGTCGTCAGCCTGCTTAAGGCCAACGGCATCGGCTGGGCAGTCTGGCCCTGGAAGCGCATCGATTTCGGGGACGCTCTTCCTGTGATCGAGGCGATCGAGCCGCCGGAGCCTTGGAAGCGGATCTCCGGATACCTGGCCGGCCGGCGTTTTTCGAGAAAGCCGTCGCCGGCTGAAGCCGAGCAGGCGACGTCTGAAATGCTCGTGGCGATCCGCACTTCGAACTGTCGCAAGAACCAGGCGCTGGCGAGCACGCTCGCGGGTCACTGAGACGATTCAAACAGTTATTCCGGTAGACGGTAGAATATCGGCTCTACACCTATCAGACCGTATAAACGGTCCAGGCCCAACGGGCCGGGAGACCTTAGCCCAGGGTTCCACCCCACTGCCATTTCGTTAAGGGCGAGGGGGATGCTTTCGTCCCGGAGGGACGGCTGAGGTTAGCCAGGGACTTCAGTCCCTGGACGGGGCATTTAAGCGGGAGCGCGTCCCGTCGGGACGCCTGAAACGCTGCCCCGCAGGGTGCCGGCTCCCAAGCGGCCGGCCAAACCCGGCGCGGCCCTCGGCGCCAAAAACCCGGACGTCCCCCCAACCGTTGACGCCCGCTTGGCTTGGCGCACGCCTTCAGGCGTCCCGACGGGACGCAACCCCTGGGGAACGCCCGCACAGCACAGGCACTAAAGCTACCTGCCTAACCTCAGCCGTCCCTCCGGGACCAAAGCAGTACCCGGCCTTGTATCCTTAACTAAATGGCAGTCCGGCAGCGTCCTCTCCGCCGGAATTCCACCCGGATAATTGTCTACACGGTATTATACCGTGACCGATAGCGGTGGCAGAATCGTGACGCCCTGAACCACCCGGCGCTCGAGTTGATCGATCCGGAGGCGCAGCACGGCCTCGACGGTCTTCAAAAAGGGGTTGAAGCTGTCGGTCAGGGCGACCTGAAGATTGCCGGGGGTAGCACGGGTGTTGCGCAACCCTTTCTCTTCGAGCACCTGGCGCACCGCGGCAGCGCAGTTGAACGCCGAATCGATCAGGGCAACGTCCGGGCCGGCGACCTCCGCAATTAACGGTTCCAATAAGGGGTAGTGGGTACAACCGAGGACCAGCGTATCGACACCGGCTGCGAGCAACGGGTTCAAATAACGTTCCAGCACTTCCCGCGTCACGGGGTCTTCAAGCCAGGCTTCTTCGATCAATGGTACCAGCAAAGGGCAAGCCTGGCTTATGACCTCGACCCCTGCGGCAGCGGCATCGATCGCCTGGTCGTAAGCCGCGCTCGCCACGGTGGCGCGGGTCGCCAAAACGCCGATTTTGCCGTTCCGGGTCTGCTGGACGGCGGCGCGGGCGCCTGGGACGATCACCCCCGAGACCGGGGTGCGCAGGGTCTGCTGCAGGCGCGGTAAAGCCAGGGCGGAGGCGGTGTTGCACGCCACCACGATCATCTTGGCATTTTCGGCCAGGAGCAGCCCGGCAATTTCCAGGCTGTAACGCTCGATCGTGGCCCGGTCTTTGCCCCCATACGGCAACCGGGCGGTGTCGCCGAGGTAGAAAATATCTTCCTCCGGCAGCAGTTCGCGAAGGGCGCGAACCACCGTGAGGCCGCCGATGCCGGAATCAAAGACCCCGATCGGCTGACTGGCCGGATCACTATTTTGCGGCTTCGGGAAGTGCATAAACGTCGTTGGAAAACGGCGTCCAAATACTGCCGGGCGTGGCGGCGGCGGCGCTGTTGGTGTTGATGCTGCTGCTCAGCGGGGGGGCAGTGTTGCCCTTGGCGATGGCGCCGGCCGAACCGGCGGTGCCGCGTTCGACGGCACGGTTGTAAGCCTCGATTCCCTGAACGATGGCCTGAGCCATGTTCTGCCGGAAAGCGGGATTCGCGACGCGCATATCGTCGACGGCATTGGTAAGGAACCCGCCTTCGATCAGAACTCCCGGCACCGTATTATCGCGAAGCACGACGAACCGCGCGCGCTTTATGCCGCGGTCGCCAACGCCCAGCCGCGTGATCAGGGCGGTATGGATGGCGGTCGCCAGGGCGATGTTTTCCGGATCGCGCACGTTGCCGAGACAAGGCCGAAAGTCCGAAAAGGTCAGGGTGATGTCATTGGACGACGGCACCCCGCGCGGCGCCAGGCAGTAGGTTTCAATTCCTTCAGCGTCCGCGCGCATTCCGGAATTGAAATGCACGCTGATGAACAATGCGTTGCTCTGGTAACTGGCGAATGCGGCCCGCAGTTCGAGCGGGATGAAAACGTCAGCCGACCGGGTGAGGCGCACGTTGTACCCGGCGGCTTGCAACAGGTCGCGGGCACGCAGCACTACATCCAGGGTGAAATCCTTCTCGTTGCCGCGAACGCTGCGTGCGCCCTGATCGAACCCGCCATGGCCGGCATCCAGGACGATGGTTCGAGCCGGAGCGGTCTGGATCCGGGCGGGCCTCAGCACCGGTTCGACCAGCTTACTCAGGTCGATCCGCGAAATGGCCGGCCGATTATCTATACCGATAATGGGAAAGCTCAGGATGAACTTGAGCCCGTTCAGGTAAAGCTCGCGAGAGTTGACGCTTCCCTGCATCCGCAACACGGTGTTCGACAGTTGCAGGTGGTCATACGAGTAGTCGGCCTGGATAAAATTGTAAAAACGGGCAACGTCCTGCAACGGCACATAATCGCGCCCCTCGAATTTTATCACCGTCCAGTCGAAGGCGCCGACGTGCGAAGCCGCCAGAAAAACCGCGGCGAGAATTGCCGACCACCCTCGCATAAATAAAGTGCGCACAGGTTGCGCCGGGCACATGGAAGAAGCAAGCAGATTCAACGGCCCCTGCAGCTACCTATCGGCCGTCTTCGCCCTGCAGTTCGTAGGCCAGCACGCTCAGGCTGTAGAGCGCAGCCGTTTCCGTACGTAACACGATCGGGCCGAGCGTCACCGGGGCGCAACCGGCGCTTTTCGCCGCAGCCGCCTCCGCCGGAGTGAAATCCCCTTCCGGCCCGATGAGCATGAGGGCCGTTTCCGGCCGGCGGCCATGCTGGTCACGGAACTCGCGCAGCACTTGTTTGAAGCCGCGCGCATCGCGTTGCAGCGAGGCGATCAGCGGGGCCTCGTACCGGTCGAATTCCGAAAAAAACTGTTTAGGCGTAACCGGGACCGCAATTTCAGGCAGCCAGTTCTGGCCGCATTGTTTGGCGGCCTCGATGATGACCGTACGCCATCTCTCGGTGCGCTTCTGGGTGTCGCCGCCTTCGAGGTTCACCACGGTGCGTTCGGAGAGCAAAGGCACGATTTTCGCCACCCCCAACTCCGTTGCCTTCTGAATGATCAGATCCATGTTCTTCCCTTTCGGGATGGCTTGCGCCAGCGTGATCGCGCAACGCAGTTGGGGGCTGGATCCGAAAAGGAGCGGTTTGAGCCGCACCTGGTCCTTAGCCCCGCCGGCAATTTCGCAGGTCATCTCGGATCCCTGGCCGTTGAAGACCGTTACTCGGGAGCCGGGCCTGAGCCGCAGCACGTCGCTGCAATGGTGGGCTTCGCCTCCTTCCAGGACAGGGTCCGTGGTCGACCAGGCGGCCGGTGGAATGTAAAAGCGGTGATTACTCACATCCGCTTAACGGAAAAAATCTTTTGCCTTGTCGAAAAAGCTCCGGTGAAGGGGACTATTCTCCTCGCCGCACGATTCGGCGAACTCCTCCAGCTTGCGACGTTGCTCGGAGTTCAGCCGCGTGGGCACCTCCACCATCACGCGAACCCGCAGGTCGCCCCGCGCTTTCGTTTCGATGTTGGCGATCCCGTGGCCCCGCAAACGAAATTGCGTTCCGCTTTGGGTGCCGGCCGGAACTTTCAGGACCGCCTGACCCTGGAGGGTCGGCACTTTAACCTCGCCCCCCAGCGCCGCCGTCGCGAAAGAAATCGGCACTTCGCAGTAGAGATCGTCGTCCTCGCGCGCAAAAACTTCGTGCTCGCGGACGTGGATCACCACGTAAAGGTCACCCGGAGGCCCCCCCCGCAAACCGGCTTCGCCGTTCCGCGAGGAACGCAGACGTGAGCCATCGTCAATCCCGGCGGGAATCTTGATCTTGATCCGAGAACGCTTTTCGATCCGGCCCTCGCCGTTGCAATCGCGGCAGGGACGTTCGATCACCTGCCCGGTGCCACGACAGCGCGGGCACGTCTGAGAGACCTGGAAAAATCCACGGGATGAGATCACCTGCCCCCGGCCGTGGCACGTCGGGCAAGTCGTTGCACGCGATCCGGCCTCGGCCCCTGAGCCGTGGCAGCGGTTGCAGACATCGTGCTTGAGAAGCTCAATCTCCTTTTCGGAACCAAAAGCCGCTTCTTCAAGGGTGATCTGCAGGTCGTAGCGCAAATCGGCACCCCGTTGCCGGCCGCTGCGGTCACGCGTCCCCGCACCCGTTCCGAAAATCTGATCAAAAATGCCGCCTCCGCCACCTTCCGTGGCGGCGCCGAACACTTCGCGGAAAATGTCGAACGGATCGTGAAATCCGCCGCCAAAATCACCCGGCCCCCGGCCGCCGGGTGCACCCGCCCCGGCCGCGAACGCCGCGTGCCCGTACCGGTCGTAGGCCGCCCGCTTTTGTTCATCGATAAGGACCTCGTACGCTTCGCCCAGTTCCTTGAATTTCTCCTCGGCAACAGCGTCCCCCGGGTTTTTGTCCGGATGATACCTCACGGCCAGCTTACGATAGGCCTTTTTGATATCATCCGTTGAGGCGCCGCGCTCGACGCCCAGCACCTCGTAATAATCTCGCTTCGTGGCCATGCCTAGCTCTGCTCCGTACCCGCTCTTGCTTCGGAGACCGGCGCAGCGGAAACGGCTTTGGCAACCACGACGTTAGCCGGACGCAGGAGTCGATCCCGCAGACGGAAGCCTCTGCGAACCTGGCGCAACACGGTGCCTTCCTCTGCTTCCGGGGTTTCCTCTTGAGCGATGGCTTCATGCAGGTTCGGATCGAATTTCTGCCCTTTCGCCTCGATGGTTTCCACCCCGCAACCGGCCAGAAAATCCTGCAACTGTTTGTGGACCATGCTCATGCCTTCAAGCACCGCCGAGCCGCCGCCGCCTGCTTTGGCCGCCTGTAACCCAAGCTCGAAGTTGTCGAGCACGGGAATCAGCCGCTCCAGGAACCCTGCATTGGCATAGCGGATGGCATCCTCCTTTTCCCGGGCCACGCGTTTGCGGTAGTTATCCAGGTCGGCAACCGCCCGGAGCGCCATATCCTTGTATTTATCAAGCTCGGTCCGGAGATCTTCCACCAGCTTGCGCAATTGGGCTCGCTCCGCTTCGGCTTCCCCTTCGACCTCAGCCGTTGCAGGGTCAAAATGGTTGTTTTCGAAGCCCGGTTCCATCACCGGCGGCGCGTCCTCGTCACTGGCGGACGCGGGCTGGCTGGCAAATTCCGAAGCCGTGGCCGCATGCTCGGTTTGGCTTGCCTTGATAGAATCCTCTTCTGAAGTACTCATAATTTCCGTAGGGCGATCAGCGTGATGTCGTCGGTCTGCGGAAACGTGCCCACAAATTCTTTGACCGCTGCAGTCACCCGATCAACCACGGCCGACGCACCGGCCGCAGCACTGGCCTGCACCACGTCCATTAATCGTTTAATCCCAAACTCTATGCCGTTAACATCCAACGCTTCCGTCACGCCATCAGTGTAAAAGACGAAGCAATCGCCTTTCTCCAGGCGGATGCGGAGATCGCCCGTCACCCTATCGAAAACGCTTCCACTGTCAATTCCCAGGGCCATACCCGGCGGGTTGATCCTTGAAATGGACTGATCCGCTGCCCGGCACAGCAAGGGCGCATCGTGACCGGCCCGAGCCAGAACGACCTCATCGGTGCCCTGCTCGACGATCAGGTAAGCCATACTGATAAACATGTCCTCCCTGATATCCGGGTAGAGCTGGCGGTTGACCTTGCGCAACACGGCTGCGGCGGAATCGCAATTTTGGGCCAGCGACCGCAAGACGCTGCGGCACATGGCCATGATCAGAGAGGCCGGCACCCCCTTGCCGGAAACGTCGGCGATCACGATGCCGAGACGCCGGTCGTCAACCGTAACGTAATCGTAGTAGTCCCCGCTTACGTGGCTGGCCGGGATGTTGATCCCGGCAATCTCGTAACCTTCGATCGCGGGCGAACCGTTCGGCAGCAGGATGCGTTGGATGTCCCGTGCCACGTCCAGGTCGCGATCAATGCGCCGCTTCTCGCTGGCCTCCGAATAGACGCTGGCGCTGTACAGGGCAAAGGCCGATTGTTCGACGATTGACTGGAACACCACGAAATCCGACGGCGAAAACGGCGTGCTCATCGGCCCGTTGGCGACCGCCAGCACCCCCAGGGGCTGTGCGCGGTAAATCAAAGGCGCGATCATGACCGAATCCAGGTGCAGCACCGCTTCCTTCAAGCTCTCCAGGTGCGGATCGGAATCCCGGCTTGACAGGAAAAGGGGTTCACGCTTCTCCCAGACCTTGCCGAGGAGGCCCTCGCCGCTCTTCACGGTGTGCAGGTGCAGAAAGCTGTCCAGTGCCGCGATGGAGGCCTGGCTTTGCTGCAGGAGGTGGCGCGGAATCTCCACCAGCGGCGGGCAGTTCTTCGACAAGTAGCTCGGCATGAGGAGCTTGCCCCCGCGATCAGCCAGGTAGAGCGCGCCCCCGTGCGCGTCCAGGATGCGCATCGCCCCTTCCACGATCAACCGGTGAAGGTCCGACGAGCGCAGGTCTCCGGAGAACGCTTCCCCCAAGCCGTGCAGGAAGTCGAATACCCGGTTCTCTTCGACCTGAAGTTCTTCGCGGGACCTCTTGAGGTTCTCGATGCTGCGACGTTGCCGCCTCAAGAGGAACAAAAAGACTAAAGTTGCAGCAACGAGTAGTCCTAAGAAGAAAAAGGACCGCATCGAGGACGGCTATTTCGTAGCTCCAGTGCGAAGATCGTGCCGCAGGTACTCAAGGACGTCTTTGAAACGGGCGAGATTTTCCGGATCCGCATCCACCAAGGCTTCGTGCGCTTCAATCATGCATTCAGCATGTTCGCTCTTCGACAGGGCCGGCCGGTTTGGAAGCATGGCCGGCGCCGAAACGGTCTCCCGGTCCTCATTCGCCTCGATCTGGAACAGGTTGTCGAGGCCAAGGTTCCGGAGCAGATCGTGGTTGCGCTCATTTACGTTCCGGACCCGCAACAACCCTCCTTCGGCTTCGCGCAGGCGCAAGGCGATCCCGGCCAGGGTCCCCATAAAAGTCGAATCCATCACCGGACAATCCGCCAGATCAATGATGAACACCCGGTAACCCCGATCCAGCATCTGCCGAGAGAACTCCTTCAGAGCCGGGCTATTCTGAAAAGAACCCTTTCCCTGAACCTTGACGTGGACGGTTTTCCCGGCGACCCCGACCAGTATGGATGCTGGTGAACTCACTCTAAACGTAGCAATATCGTGTCGGCCTTTTGGGTGTCAAATAAAGCCAGCCTTCAAGCCGACACCCTAACTTACTCCCAGGTACGCGACTGAAGCAAGGCAACAATCCGTTGGTTCTCGATTAGGATCGCACGCCACATCGTGATCGGTCCGTCCATGGAATATTCCGAACCGACCACGGCGAACTCCGAGGTGTAACTACCCCGGGCGCGGGGATAGTAAATTTCGCGCGCTTCGACGTAGTTTTTGAGGTTGGCCTGGCGATATTCGAGCCGCAAGGTCAGATCCGCGGGCCGCTTGGCGCGCCAGAAAAAGGTAAAATACTGGCCGGTGCGCGCCTGCACGTCAGCGTAAGTGGTGGCGCCCCAGACGTGCCGGTTTCTCTCCATCGTGATCATCAGTTCACGCGTGGGGAGCGGCGTGGCCCCCGGCTTGACCAGGGCGTTGCGGAAGATCGTAAACTTGCGAAACTGGAAGTCGTCGCTGAGCGCCAGCGGCAGCACATTTGCTTTCGGGATGGGCAAAGGATCATCGGCCCGGACGATCCACACGGTGGCGCCAACCGCCAGAAGGACGGCCAACCCGCACATCAAACGCTTCATGGGCGCATGAAAAAGGCGGCAGCCGACTATGTCAATCCGATTGCTCGCTGCGCGCAAACGGGCGGCCGAGCTCGTCTGCGCGGTCCGGGCGTGCGTGCGTTTCCTTTAGCACGTCGCGTGAGGCCGGACGCGCGCACGCGACTCAGCCGGGGCCGGGTGGGCCTGCTATCCATAGGCTAATCTGACGCGATCAAAGGGGCCGGGTGTGCACCCGGCCCGGAGGCTGCGGCGCCGGCGGCCAAGCCTCCCGGACCCGGCATTTGCGGGATCCGACGCCTTCCGAGCACAGCCTGCTGAAAGAATGTCAAAAACAGCGGCCGGCTCCCGCAACGCAGGCGCCTGCACGGCGTGGCCAGGCAGGATGTTAAAAAAGGGATGCCCCTGCCGGCGCGTTGCGTCGGGGAGTTGCCGGAACGACCGGCCCCAGACCCTTAACGCGCCTGGCTAGATGCGGCCGGGTGCCGTTCTATGCCGTACTATTTATGATGCACGTTCCAAACGTGCGTTCCGAAATCGGCGGGGCTTACCCCGGGGAGTACAACCCTCTATTTCGGAACCCACTTTTCGCCAAACGGATAAACTGACGATGCTACAGGTTCACTACGAACGAGGGATTTACCTGCCGCAGCTTGACCTCTGGTTAGATCCTTGGGATCAACGTGAAACCGCGTTTGTCTCCCATGCCCATAGCGATCACGTGGGGAATCACCGGCAAGTTATCCTTTCCGAAACCACCGCCCGGCTCATGGCTGCGCGCCTGCCTGGCAGCCGCCGCGAGCATCGTCAACCTTTCCGCGTTCCGTTCAGGTTCCGCAACGCGCAACTTACCCTCTATCCGGCCGGTCACATTCTTGGTTCGGCCCAGTTGCACGTGCAATTGGACAGTTCCTCCCTGTTGTACACCGGCGATTTCAAGCTCAGGCCCGGCCGGTCCGCTGAAGGAATCGAATGGACGCCGGCCGAATCGCTCATTATGGAAACCACGTACGGCTTGCCGCAGTACGTATTTCCGCCGACGGCACAGGTTATTGAGGAGTTGCTGCGCTTCTGCCTGGAAAGCCTGGAGGATGACATGGTCCCGGTCCTCTTTGGTTATTCTCTCGGTAAAGCGCAAGAGATTCTCGCATCTCTGCATGGCTCCGGTTTACGGGTAAAGCTACACCCGGCGGTTTACCGGATGACCGCGCTGTATGAAGAACTAAACCATCGTCTGCCGGAATTCGTTTTGTACTCGGAAAGCGATTCGCAGCCCGGGGTCGTTATCTGCCCACCCGGCGCAAACCGAACCCGCCTGGTTCAGAAAATCAGGAATCGCCGTACGGCGGTACTGACTGGGTGGGCACTGAATCCCGGAGCCGTTCATCGCTACCAATGCGATGCTGCTTTCCCGCTCTCCGACCACGCCGACTACCCGGAGTTGCTGCGTTACGTGGAACTGGTGCAACCCAAACGCGTCCTTACCGTCCACGGGTTTGCCCGCGAGTTTGCCGCCGACTTGCGGCGGCGGGGTGTGGAAGCATGGGCGCTGGGCGAAGACAACCAACTCGAACTGCTCATCCCGGAAACGGTCATTGTGGAGGAGGCGGTTCCAGCCGGCGGCAATGAAGATGCTGAATCATCCTTCGGACGGTTCACTTCCGTGTGTGAAGAAATCGGCCGGACTACCGGTAAGCTGAAGAAAGTCGACCTGCTGTCCGACTATCTATCCACTCTCCCGCTGGAAGATCTGCCCGAAATCGCCGTTTACCTGACCGGGCACGCGTTCTCCCGGCCGGAAGGTCAGGCCCTGCAGGTCGGTTGGGCGGTGATCAAGCGCGCGCTGATGCAGGCAACGCATTTGCAGGAAGCTGATTTCCGGCGGGCGGCAGGCAACTTCGGGGACGCGGGGCGCGCCGCTTACCAGGCGTTAATCGGTCGCACGTCGCCGCAGGGGTTCTCCATCGGGCAGATCCGCGAAAATTTTGTGCGCGTACAGAACGCGGCGGGGCCCATCGCTAAAGCGGAGGCGCTGGCCGGATGGCTAAGCAACTGCTCGGCGCAAACGGGCAGTTACGTGGTCAGGATTCTGACGGGCGACCTGCGGATCGGGCTGCGGGAAGGGTTGGTCGAGGAAGCCATCGCGGCAGCATTTGGGATGGACGTCGACGCAGTTAGGGAAGCGCACATGCTTACCGGCGACCCCGGCCAGACCGCCGTGCTGGCCAGGCAGGGACAACTTGAACGCGCGAGCATCACCGTGTTCCGGCCGGTGAAATCGATGCTGGCCATTTCCGAACCGGACGGCGACTCCGTGGCGGACCGGATCAGACGCACCTTTCCCTCGCAGTATGCCCTGGCTGAACAAAAGTACGATGGAATCCGGGTCCAACTCCATTTTGCCGGTGGCAAGGTAGCCCTTTACAGTCGTGACTTGCGCCCCATCACCCCTGAGTTCCCGGAACTTCAACGCCTTCAGTTTACCGCTCCCCTGATCCTGGATGGCGAAATCCTGGCCCACGCTGAAGACCGGCGGCTAACCTTTTTCGACCTGCAAAAGCGCCTCGGGCGCAAACGCACGGATGACCTGTTTACGAGCGAGGATGTACCGGTCATGCTCATGGCGTTTGATCTGCTGTGGCTGGACGGCCGGAGCCTGCTGAAGGTGCCGCTGACGGAACGTCGACGGATCCTCGAGAGCCTGGCCTTCCCTGAGGGCGTGCAGGTCTCGCCGCTTCGCCTGATCAGAACCGGACCGGAAATAGAGGAGGCCTTCCTTGCGGCCCGGCGTGCAAACCACGAAGGCCTGATCCTGAAAGATCCGGAGAGCTTTTACACCCCGGGACGGCGCGGCGGCAGTTGGATCAAGCTCAAAAAGGAGTTCGCTACCCTGGATGTCGTGGTGGTGGCCGCCGAACAAGGGCATGGTAAGCGAAACCATGTATTGAGTGATTACACCTTCGCCGTCCGTGACGAAGAGTCCGAACGTTTGCTTACCATCGGCAAAGCCTATTCCGGCCTCACGGACGGCGAAATTGAGGAGCTAACCGAGCATTTTCTCAAGACCACAATAAAAGCTCACGGGCGAATGCGCGAAGTGATTCCTGAGGTCGTTCTGGAGGTCGCCTTCGATGCCATCCAGCCAAGCGAGCGGCACACCAGCGGGCTGGCATTGAGGTTTCCACGGATCAAGGCGATCCGGACTGATAAGACCATCCGCGAAATCGACACCGTCCAACACGCCCGACGACTGGCCGGGTTAGCCCCTCACTTCTGAGAAAACCCCGTCAGGCGGTTACAGGCGCGGTAAAACCGTTCCAGCCCCCTGGATCAGATTTCTATTCGGCGGTGAATCTGCCAGGACCGACCTGACGGACGCCTTTCAGACGATAAATCCGGGCAAAAAGATTCTTTTTCGGTTCGGGAGACGTGAATTTATAACCGCTCGCGTTCAAACCATCGAGGATTTCGGCCACGCTCATCGGGTTGCTTTTGGCCCTCAAAACCTTAACCACCGCGGGAGCGAGGGGACCGCTGGGAGAAGTGGAACGCCGGCCGCGACTACGCCCGTTGGCCGAAGCGGTCCCAGCGGCGGCGACAGGTGCAGGACGGCCCGCACGGCGGCTCCGCGCGCCCGACTGCTCGCCTTCCTTCGAACCCCGGTCTTGCGCCGCAGATCCTGCCGGCGAACCCGAGTCCGTGGAATTACCCGTTTCTAACAGGCCGTGCAGTTCCGACTCGAGTTGCTCGATCTGTTCCTGAACCTCAGCGGCTTTCCTTAATACGGAAGAAGATAGTTTCACGAGCGCAAACTATGCCTGGATTTGCACATTTCAAGGTGATTAGTTATAGGTTAGTTGCACTCGCCCCCGGGCCCTGGGTCCGTCAGGCGGCTGCCGTGCCGGCTCACCGGTGCGGAGGCTCTTGCAAGACCTGCGTTTCCGTCAGGTGGATATCCGTTCCTCACACGACGTCTCCAGGCGAACCTGAAACACTTTTTGCACCGGGCCTTTCCGAAGAAGACAAGAAGACGCCCTCACCCGCCAGGTGGTTCTGCCTCTGCTGAGACTTACCCGCCGGGCTTATCATGATCATGATAAGGCTAACAAATTTGGGCGATCGCGGGGCCGCTTCGTCGCACCTGCGGCGGCGCCCGCCTGCGGCACCGCCGGAGAAAGGTAAACTTTCTCGACTTTGCAACATTCGCAGTCCAACTAACCTTTCTCGTCAGTCAGCCTTCCCCGAGACGCCGTTTCCTGCCGGATGCCGGGCCGGGTACCCGCGCCGAATTGCCGGCCCTCCGGCAACATCCGGCGACCCCTCCCATGGTGAGCGGGGCGGCCGCTGATCATCAGCGCGTCGATCACACCATCATCAGTAGGATTCAGGACTTTTCTCCGGCGCGCCCCCGGGGTCTCGCGGCATGCGGGCGCATCAGGCGCGCTCCCGCGTGGACGGCGGGCGATCGATCATCTTGCTGGAACGCCGCGGCGTCTTGCTTTATTGTCGCCGGTCCTGGTTATGGAGAGAAACTTGATTCCGTCCGTGATGGCTGTCCTCGAATCCTACCGTGACGACGGCGGGATCAATAACATTGATGGTTCGAACCTCCCCTCAAAGCGAGCGGTGGCCGAAATCTGCGAGGATCTGCTGGAAGTACTGTTTCCCGGCTTCCACGACGAGGGACCGATCGCCAAGGCGCATGTGAGCGAGTTAACCTCTACGCGGCTGGCGGAGGTCTCTGAGCGGCTGCGCGAAGAAATTTTCAAGAGCCTGCGGACGAGGAAGCCAACCTGCCCGGCGCAGCTGGCCGGTTTGATCACGCAGACTTTTATGGAAGATGTGCCGCGCATCCGGGCATTACTGCGCACCGACGTCGAGGCGGCGTACGAAGGCGACCCGGCCAGCACGAGTTTCGAGGAAATTATCGTCAGTTACCCGTCCGTCGAAGCCGTCTCCATCCAGCGGCTCGCCCATACTTTGTACCGCCAGGAAGTTCCGTTGCTGCCGCGCATCATGACCGAATGGGCGCATAGCCGGACTGGAATCGACATCCATCCCGGCGCTGAGGTGGGCGCCTATTTCTTTATTGACCACGGCACCGGCGTGGTCATCGGCGAAACTTGCCGGATCGGCAGCCACGTCAAGCTTTACCACGGCGTTACCCTGGGCGCGCGCAGCTTCCAAAAGGATGAACATGGGAAGATCAAGAAGGGCGGCAAGCGGCACCCCGACGTGGAAGATTGGGTGACCATTTACCCGAACTCCACCATTCTCGGCGGAGAAACCGTAATCGGCGCCCGCTCAACGATCGGCGGCAACGTGTTCCTGATGGAAAGCGTCCCGCCGGATTCCCTGGTGACCAACGAGCGGTCCCAGGTAAAAATCGTGTCAAAAAAGAACCGTCCGTCACGCCCCGAAAGGGGCTCAGGACCGAACGGGAGCACCTCGCCGGGATACTTCGATTACGAGATCTGAAGCGGGCTGCCCCCCTTAAAAGACTTCATCGTCGACGTGCCACCCGGCCCCTTCGCGGATCGAACGCAGCCGGCGGCGTACGCCCAGGCGCGACCGGGGCCCGCTCACCAGGTTCGTCAACAGGCCTGCACCTGCCGTGATCGTCGCCCCCAAGGCCAGGGATAACAGGCCGATCGCAGCGACGTTGCGCTTGCGTTCATTGATTTTTCCGGCCAACAGCAGTCCGAGCCCGCAGCCGACGGCTCCTTGTGACACCGTCAGCAGCGCAGCCGAAGTGATCGACAGCGCGACCGGTTTTTGAGAGTCAGACGTCATAATTGATTGTAGCAGCCCCGGAATATTGTCTCAGCCCTCCTTCAGTCCGTCAATCCTTGGTGAGAGTGCGCTTGATTTGTCGCGTTTGTGACCGGCGAGGATCGCGAGGCGTTTTGCGCAATGCCCCGTGACTTGTCGACCGAGTACGCGATAGTAAACCGAAACCTGCTCTATTCGATCCATTCGTTTAACTCGGATTCAGAACATGTCGAACACCTTGCATGCTCTCGTGCTCGCCGGCGGCAGCGGAATGCGTTTTTGGCCCTTAAGCCGTCGCGCCACCCCAAAACAGCTGCTGCGTCTCTTCGGCGGACAAACGCTTCTGGAGGAAACCGTCAGGCGTCTCGAGGGATTGATCCCGGCGGAAAACATCCTGGTTCTGACCAATGATGAACAGGTCGCCTCGGTCCGGGCGGCACTTCCGGGCCATCCCGCCGAAAACATTTTCAGCGAGCCGGAGAAGCGGGATACCGCCGCAGCCATCGCCCTGGGGGTAGGGCTCGTTGCCGCGCGGAATCCGGATGCCACGATGGTGGTTTTACCGGCCGACGCCAGGATCGGCGACCGGACGGCCTTTCAGTCAGACTTACAGGCAGCCGCCGACGCTGCCGAGCAAAGCGGGCAGTTGGTCACAATCGGCGTCACCCCGACCTGGGCCTGCCCGGGGTTCGGTTACATCGAACGCGGTGAACGGTTCGCAGGCAAAGTTCCCGACACTTACGAGGTGGTGAGATTCCGTGAAAAACCCAACCCCGATCTTGCCGAAAGTTTCTTCCGCAGCGGCAACTTCTTTTGGAACGCCGGAATTTTTGTGTGGACCGTGCGGAGCATCCTGTCGGAGTTCAACCGGCACGCCCCCGACCTGGGCGAGTTTGTCTCGGTGGTTCGCAACACGCCGGACCTGCGAAAGGAGATCAGCGAACGGTTCCCTACCCTGCGTAAGTTGTCGATCGATTACGCCATTCTGGAAAAAACCAACCGGGTGCTCGTGAAGGCGGCGACCTTCGACTGGGACGACGTCGGCAGCTGGACCGCCCTCGGCAAATACCTCAACCAGCTCCGCCACCACAACGCCGCGAACTGCCCGTTGTCAGTAGAAAATTCGTCTCACAACATTGTCTTTTCCAACGACGGAGTGCACGTTGCCCTGCTTGGGGTGAACGATCTGGTGGTGGTCCAGACGCGTGATGCGTTGCTGATCTGCAATCGTCACGAAGCTGAAGGCATAAAACATCTGGTCGCTAACCTTCCGAAAGAACTTCAATAGTGAAACGCTGGCTCGGCATTGACTTGGGTGAGGCCCGGATCGGGTTGGCGATTTCCGATCAACTTGGCGCGATGGCTCATCCGTTACGGACGCTGACGAATTCGCCACAGGTGCTTGATGAGATTTGTGCAGTGGTGACGGCCGAGGGCGTGGGCGGCGTCGTGCTGGGGTTGCCCAAGAACATGGACGGCAGCCTCGGCCCGGCTGCCGCGAAAGCCACCGCGTTTGCGGACCGGTTGCGGGCAAAGCTTCCGGCCTTGCAGGTCGTGCTCTGGGACGAACGGCTGACCACGATGGAGGCGCAACGGGTACTGCACGCCGCAGGCCGGAACACCAAACGGAGCCGGAAGGTAATCGACCAGGTGGCGGCGCAGATCCTGCTGCAGAATTACCTGGATGCGCAGACCCTGTCCGGGAATCTCTAGGTGCAAATGTAAACGGCTCTCCTTTGGCCCGGATCGCCGCGCCTTGTGAATCCGCCACCGCAGCGACTCAAGCTCGTGCTCGCGTACGACGGCCGGCCTTTCAGCGGTTGGCAAAGCCAGCCCAATGGCAACGGCGTGCAGGACCACTTGAAGGCGGCCTTGCGAGCCGTTTCCAGCCTCGACCTGACCGTGGTCGGTTCGGGGCGCACGGACGCCGGGGTCCATGCCCTCGGACAGGTGGCGCACGTCGATGTCCCACCCGGACGATATCCCCCTGAGACCTGGCGGCGCGCGCTCAATGCCCATCTACCGGCGACTATCCGCATTTTGGGCTGCCGGCTTGTTCCGGCCACCTTTCATGCGCAGCATGCGGTGAAACGCAAAAGCTACTTCTACCGGGTCTGGTCGGGAGACACGCTGCACCCGCTCGAAATCGGGCGCGCCTGGCTTTTTCCCTGGCCCATCACGCTGGCGACGCTCATGGCCGGCGCTGAAAAACTGGCCGGCACCCACGATTTTGCCGCGTTCGCCGCGAACCGCGGCCAACCCGAAAGCAGCACCGTCCGAACCCTCTACCGCGTGCGGGTCCGGCGCGCGGGTTCGCTGCTCACCCTCCACTTTGAGGGAAACGGTTTTCTCTATCGCATGGTCCGCCTGTTAACCGGCAGCCTGCTGCAGGTGGCAGCCGGTCGCAAAGATTTGCCGTGGTTGCAATGGTTGTTGACGGCGCCGTCCGGCCGAAAAACTAACCACTGCGCGCCGCCGGATGGCTTATACCTGGAGGCGGTGAAGTACCGGATCTATATTCGTGATTCCGGAGGGCAATCTCGCTAAAACCTTTAAAACCCCTGAAGCTTTTGCCTCCTATGGCGTTTTACTTCATGATCCTGGCCGTTTTATGTTTCCAGACTTCATTTTGCGTCCCATTGAGGAATCGGACCTGCCCAGCCTGAAGCGGCTGGCGGAGTCGATCAAGGGCGGGATGACTTCGCTGCCGCCGCAGGCCGATGCGCTGGAGGAACGGATTTATCAGTCGCAACGCTCTTTCGATCACCGCATCAGGACCGCAGGCGGTGACCATTACCTGTTTGTGCTCGAAGACCGGCGGAACGGCGAGATTGTAGGTACGGCCGGCATCATCGCGCGCGTGGGTGGCTTTGACCCTTTCTACACCTACGAAGTGCGACGGGAACGATTTATCCATTCCCCTCTCAAGATCGATAAGGAAATGGAAGTGCTCCACTTGAAGCTGGACCACAAGGGTCCCTCCGAGGTATGCAGCTTGTGCCTCCGGCCCGAATACCGCAAAGCCGGCCTCGGCCAGCTACTTTCCTTAAGCCGTTTTCTTTTTATGGCGTCTTTCCCGCAGAGATTCGATGAGCGGGTCATTGCCGAACTGCGCGGCTTTACCAACGAGGCGGGATTATCCCCCTTTTGGGAGGCACTCGGACGCCATTTCTTTCATCAAACGTTCGCGGAAGCGGATTTTTTAAGCGGCATCGGCCAGAAAGAATTCATTCGCGACCTCATTCCCAGGTACCCGATCTATAAGGCCATGCTGCCCCCGGATGCTCAAGCCGTGATCGGGCGCGTGCATCGGGATGCGGAACCGGCCCTGCGCATCCTGCTGAATCAGGGGTTCCAGCTTTCGCACGAGGTGGATATCTTCGATGCGGGGCCGCTGCTGCGGGCCGAGCGTCCGGACATTAAAGCCGTCAGGAATGCGCACGTCGCGATCGTTTCAGAAATCCGCCGGCTACCGTCGGCCGAACCGCACCTGATCGCCCACGTGTCACTCTCGTTTCGTGCCTGCCTCGGCGCGGTGGAACTGATGGACGACGGAACGCTGGCCATCACGGCCGAGACCGCCGCCCGCCTGCGCGCGCAGCCCGGCAGCCGCCTCATTTACCTGCAACTCCATAAATCCGGTCAACGGGAACAAACGGAAGTACCCGCCGCCGCCTCTTCTAACCCGTCGGAGCATTAGCAAGTGTATCAGGAAACCAACTTTGACGGCCTCGTCGGGCCCACCCACAATTATGCCGGGCTCTCCTTCGGCAACTACGCATCGATGCGCAGCCGTGCCGCGGTTTCCAACCCCCAGGCGGCGGCCCTGCAGGGACTGGCGAAAATGCGCGTCGTGGCGGGATTCGGCGTTTGCCAGGCCGTTCTGCCGCCACTGGCGCGGCCGGCGCTCGGAACCTTGCGCCGTTTGGGCTTTACCGGCACACGAGCTCAGGTGATCGAAAAAGCCTGCCGCGTTGCCCCTGAATTACTGATCGCTTGTTACTCGGCCTCGAGCATGTGGAGCGCCAATGCGGCCACGACCACACCGAGCCTCGACGCTGAAGACGGCCGGGTTCACTTTACGCCCGCCAACCTCGTAACCAACTTCCATCGCTCACTCGAGGCCGCCGAGACCGCCGCGCTCTGGCAAGCCATCTTTGCTAACCCGGAGCATTTTACGCATCATCCCCCGCTCCCGGCCAACCTGGTCCTGAGCGATGAGGGAGCCGCCAATCACACCCGGCTGGCGTCACGGCACGGGCTGCCCGGGATCCACCTGTTCGTGCATGGACGCACAGGGTTCGCGCCGCTGACCGAGGGGCATTTCCCCCGGCGCCAGACGCTGGAAGCGGGTGAAGTCGTCGCGCGCATGCACGCCCTCTCCCTGGAACGCGTCGTCCATGCCCGGCAAAATCCGGCTGCCATCGAGGCCGGCGCCTTCCACAATGACGTGATCGCCACGGGCAATGAACGCGTTTTTCTTTACCACCAGCTCGCTTTCGCAGATCCGTCCCAGGTAAGTAAACGGCTTGCCCAGGCTTATGCCGGCGTGAGCGAGGACGCCTTCTGCCTGCGCGAGATCACCGGGTTCAGCCTGGGTGACGCCGTGCGTTCCTATTTCTTCAACTCCCAGCTCCTGACCCTGCCTGATGGCGCGATGCTGCTGCTGGCGCCGGAAGAGTGCCGGGCCGTTCCGCCGGTCGCAGAGGTCATCGGGGCGTTGATCGCCGACCCGGAATGCCCGATCAACCAGGTGCAATTCGTTAACTTGCGAGAGAGTATGCGAAACGGCGGTGGGCCCGCTTGCCTGCGGAATCGTGTGGTGCTGTCCGACGTTGAACGGGCCGGCCTGTCAGGGCGGGTCTTGTTCGACCAGGGATTGGATGCGGCTCTAACGTCATGGATTAAAAAACGTTATCGGATCGCGTTATCCTGGGACGACCTGCGCGACCCGCAATTCCCGGGCGAAATTGAGACGGCCCTGGACGAACTTACGCAGATCCTCCAATTAGGGTCGATTTACCCGTTTCAACAAACGGGGGAATGGGCATGACCGCACTCGCTTACCTCCAGAGCCAGCGTGAACGGATGATTGAATGCGCCTGCCGATGGTCAAGTCAGAACTCGGGCAGCCGGAACCTGGCGGGTTTGACCGTTCTCAGTGAGATGATCCTGGACGCCTTTGCCGAATTACTCAAACCCGCTTTCTCCGGGAAACGGTGGCTGGCGGCAACCGGCGAAACCCGCACGCCGATGCTCGTCCTGCAAAAACGCCCGGAAGCACCCCGGCAGGTCTTCCTGTTCGGCCACCTCGACACGGTCTTCGGGCCGGAACACCCGTTTCAGACGGTTACCCCGCTGGGGGAAGACCGGATTCAGGGACCGGGTTTATGCGATATGAAAGGCGGTCTGGTCGTCATGCTGCATGGCCTCGCGGCGTATGAACGTTTCGTCGAACCGAAACGGATCGGGTGGACGGTAGCCATCAACGCGGATGAAGAGCTCGGCTCACCTGCTTCTTCCGGCGAACTGCTGGAAGCCGCCCGTAACCACCATTTCGCGTTCGGCTTCGAACCGGCGCTTGCCTCCGGCGCGCTGGCTTCTCAACGCCGCGGTTCGGGGACCTTCCTTCTCCGGTTCCGCGGGCGCGCCGCCCATAGCGGCCGCAACCCGCGGGATGGCCGGAATGCCCTGGTGCCGCTGGCCCGTTTCGTGTTGCACTGCGAAGAGTTGAACGCGAAACGCGACACCATTTTTCTCAACCCTGCGGAAGTTACCGGGGGAATCGCCACCAACATGGTGCCCGATCTGGCAACGTGCCGCATCAATGTGCGGACGTCATCGGCCGACGATGAGCGCTGGGTGCATGACGCGCTTCACGCTTTTATCGCCTCCATCCACAACGCGTCCGATTACCGGGTAGAACTTGAAGGACGGTTTACCGCCCCGCCGAAAGCCTTGACTCCCGAGACCCTGAACCTAATCGAGCTCGCCCGGCAGGCCGGCCATGAACTCGGGATCGAGATCAGCGCGGAGCCGACGGGAGGCACTTGTGACGGTAACCGCCTGGCCGCCGCAGGCGTTCCTAACCTCGACAACCTGGGTGTGCGCGGCGGTAACCTGCACAGCGCCGAAGAGTTTATCTATGCCGCCAGCCTGCCGGAAAGAGCGCAACTCCTTTTTATCATGTTGCGCCGGATCAACGATACCGGAGGTACAGCGATCCACCAATAAGATGATAATCCGCCGCGCGGGCTCAAAGAATGCCCGCACCCTACCCGGCAGTTCTTCACTTGCGGGATTTATTCTACGCCGGCCACGGCGGGCAGATGATACTCGTTTTTAAGCTGGTTCAGCAGCATTGAGGGTCCGAGGGTCAGATGGTACTTTACCGGCATGCCCTCCGCGGACCTGGAACGCATCGCCGAGGAACTTAACGGGATGTTGCGCGCCGAGTCCGAGCGGCGGCAACGCTTCCGCGAGTCCCTGCAACCGGAGGACAAAGCCGAGTTCATCAACGGCGTGGCCGTATTCCATTCCCCCGCGACGCTGCGCCATACCATCGGCCGCCAAAACCTCACGGTTATTCTGAGAAGCTGGATTATTCCCCGGCGGCTTGGAACCGTGCTCGATGAGAAGGCGCTTTGCGCTTTCCAGCGAAACGACTACGAACCCGACATCGCCTGCTTCAGCGCCGAGCAATCCGCGCAGTTCAGCCCGGACCAAAGACTTTTTCCGGTGCCGGCTCTCATTGTGGAGGTGCTCTCGCCCTCGACGGAGGCCAACGACCGGGGCGTCAAATTTGATGATTACGCCCGCAGCGGCGTGCGCGAGTACTGGTTGGTGGACCCGCGTGCCGAAACCGTCGAAATCCATGCGGGAGCCAACGGCGCGTTCGAACGGGTGGAATCGGGCGAGACCGGGCGATTGCGGTCACGCTTCCTGGAAGGTTTAGGGGTTGACCTTCGTGCAGCCTTCAACCCCGAATCCGCGTTACGGGAGGCCGCCCGCTTTTCTTTATAGGAAAGCGCGCAGCCAGCTTGTCATCACGACCTCGCGGAGTTCGCGCTCGATCTGGTCGCCATACTCATAGCGATAGGGGAGCGCAAGCAGTCGCTCGATCGTCGTTTGCTCAAATTGCGACTCGATTCCTTGGTTTGGCATCGCGCGATGGCTTGGGTTGTCCCTTCGGCGCCCGCTTGCATTCGCTAATGCGGCAGGATTTTTTCAAAGTGCACCACGTCCATTAGCGAACGTGGCTGTCGCCCCGGGTGAACTTTTCCCGTTACCTTTACATAAGCCCCCTCAGTCATATGGACATCGTCTGCAGCGGCGTATTGATCCGCCGTAAGGCTGGTTCGCGCCTGCACCGGTTCCCCATCGCTGAGCAGCAGTGCCAAAATCACCTCGCCCGCCCGACGGGCCGTCCGGCTGCATTGCGCCGTCGAGACGCTCTACCGTACCAATAAAAGTATCTTCCTGGTGCTGCTCGGGGGAACGCAACGCTCGGCGGACCTCCTCGATGCGCGAGAAGTAATCCCACTGAATGCGGATCCGTGCCGGCATTACCTCACCCGCCGGCAGGGGCGTTGAGATGGCCCAGGAAATGTCCACCTCCAGCGAATTCTTCAAGGCATCATCCTCGAAGCGGGTCAACGCCTCGCACAAATTAGAGGAAATGACGGGAGTGGCCATTTTCTGCACATTTTCGATAAGTTGCGACAGCGTGTCGGCTTCAATGGCCGTCACCAACTCGTGCAATGCCCGCTTCACTGTGAGCATCGTTCGACGCACGAACGGTGCGTCCACCTCTCCCGGAAAAAGCGCCGCCTGCACGTCAAGCGCGCGGACTGGACACGAGACCTTCACAACAAAGCTTCCCGGCTCTGTATGGCGAAATTGCGATGCTTCGATGAGCTGTTGCGCTTCGCTTCGGCTGAGCCGAGGGTGATGGCTCTGCGGTTTCAGCACCGTGCAGGATGCCGCCAGCAGGAGCTGCTGGGCACCGCTGACAACACTGCCGACGAACGCCAGTGGCAATGCCCCTCCGACGTCGCACGAGGTATCAATACGAAAGCGAAGTGTGTCATCGTTCACCTCCTGTAAAGCGCTCAAAACGTCGGGAAGAGGGCGCCCTTCCAGCAGCGCGAGCTTTTCCGCCGCCAGCATCACGGCTTCGGTGTAGTCCGGCGCCGTCGTATCGATCGGGAAGACCAATTGCCGTCGGTCGAATTTGGGATGACTTAGCACAAAGAGCCGGTCCCTCAGCCCGTCAGGGACCAGTACCCAGCCGCGCGATTTTGCATAATCACGCAGATCGGTAGGGGCCACGAGGAAAGCGTTGGTCATGGCGCAACGTAGGTCGGAAGATCGCGCCGCGACAGCCGCGACGCCAGCGCCCTCAGCTCGGTCGGGCTAAAAGGCTTGCGCTTTCGGTATATACACTGTAGCGCCGCTCCGATTGCTTGTGGCTGCCGCTCCACGCAGGCTCACCCAATAGCCGCAGCGCCTCAGCGCGAGTTCGTCTTCTGTGTGCGAGATCCATTCTGCAGCATCTGGCGGAAGAAAGAGGACGACAAGAATACGAGCCACGTCTACGGTCGCTGCTCGGAGGTC
This sequence comes from Verrucomicrobiota bacterium, assembly GCA_019247695.1. Classification (NCBI taxonomy): domain Bacteria; kingdom Pseudomonadati; phylum Verrucomicrobiota; species Verrucomicrobiota bacterium. Next base: position 116,034 of record JAFBAP010000159.1, read on the forward strand.
GTCGTATCGGTTGACTCCGGCAAGAAAATAAGAACGATGCATTCCGTTGTCCCCGGGTGGCTGGATCGTCGCCTTCAACTGGATTTTGAGGTCTACCTCCGTAAGGTAACCGCCGTTATCGAACGGCGCCCACGCTGTTACCCGCGCGTCCACTCCATTGTTATCCTCGTGGCGGCCGCTCACGGAGCATGCCATGCCAGCTTTCGCCGCAATCGCGTGAACGTAAGCGTAACTGAGTTCCGACTCAATATCCGGAAGAGAGAGCGTGCATCGTTCAGCGTCGCCTGTAGGCTACAGACTTCACGCGTTGTTGACCAACTTAAACTCAGACCATTGTCATGCCTTAGCCTCAATCATCTGCTCCGCGTTGCGCACCCGCAGATCGCCCGACAGCAGTTTCGGCAGCAGCATGCTACGTAGGGCGGCGAGGGTGTGGGATTCAGCTTGATTACAGATAATCTGCTGGTACCATGGCGATATCAGTTCGGTGAATACCGCGAGCGCCTCAGCAGAAGGACAAACGCACGTGAAGCGATCGTGTTCGCAAAGAGCTGGCCGGTAAGTGTAACGACGCGATCGACGAAGTCATCTTCCACAGCGCCTTTTGGACGACGAGCTGCGCCGTCTCGGAGTTCGACAGCTCGCCTGTCGCCACGGCGACGCCCGCTGTGCCACCCGGCTCGCGCGCGCCCGGCGCTTTTAGATACGCGAGGAAGTGGAGCATCTGCATCGTGTTCGCATTGCGTGGTGCGAGCGGGAGAGGGTGATAGAGGACGGGGTGAAGTATTCGCCGCCACGCTTCCCCTCTGACGAGGCAAACCGCCAGCCTCGAAACGAAAGATGTCCTTTGAGAAAAGGTCCACCAGACCGGCAATATTTTGCTAATCTAGATTTGACCCTGCGTAGATCACCGGAAGCAGGCATCTGAGTTTCGGAAAGCTGGCCTCGAGCAGATCGAGAATGTTGTCAAGGCGAACCTTTACGTCGTCCGTGCGGGCGATCTTCACTATGTTTTCCCAGCGCGCCTCCTCTGGGACGAGGAAAACCTGTTTGCTCAGGTAAAGATCAGCGTCCTCGCGGAGGGAGAGCATGAGCTGCTTGTCAGTGGTGTGCAGGTCGCTTGGCGGATCGACGATCTCGGCGTCGATCTCCGAGCGACGCTCCTCGTAACGTAGCGAGTGGAAGCGTAGGAAGATGAACGGCAGCACGTCGCGTTTGTAATCGGCCGGCGTAATGTTGCAGCGCAATGCAATTGCCGCATTCCACAACTCCTTGAGCAGGTCGGCGTGGACGTTGCTGCCGTTCTTCTTATAGGTCGTCTTGCCTTTCTTCATCAGTCCATTGGAGAGATTGGACGAAACCAGTGCGGCTGAGGTGGCACGGTGCCGACAAAAATATTGCTGTCCGATGTAAAAGCTCGGCGCTTCTCATTCACACGGAAGCGCCCGCCCCCTGGGAGCCACTGCCGGAGTGAAGGCAAGAAAGCGGCCAACGCTCCGGAAACGGGTGGATAAGGCGATATGCCTGCGTGCTGTGAGAGCTGGACCAGGGCTCCATTCACCTCCATCCGGATCTCTTCGAGATTGTGTGATGGCGAGCGCGGCGCATTGGGCGCGGCAAACGTGTAGGATGAACCGCAGAGCGGTCCTGTCCACTGCGAACCAGGATGCGGCGTGGCGCTTGGATCGAGTGTTCCACGCAGGACCTTGATCTACTCCCACCAAACGTTCCAATGGTGGGTGGAGGCTTTTAGAAAGGAGCCACGCGGCATTAGCAACGCTGCTGGACTCAGCTAGCGGCTCCGAACCCAACACCCAACCCCTCCGACCTCTGAGCTAAGAGGCAGCG
>JAFBAP010000160.1 GCA_019247695.1 Verrucomicrobiota bacterium
ACAGCCGGAGGTGGTCAAATCGCTTTGCGGCTACAGCTGGATTCAGGTTATCTCAACCGGGTCACCGCCCAGCGACTCGCCCGCCATTCAGCAAGAAGCACCTCCCACGCCAAGCCCGGGTAAACTATCTCTTTGATCCGCAATTGGAATAAAGCTCGACTCTGGCCATTTTCTAACGGAGGAAATGCTGAAAATGAGCCACTTACGGCCTCGCGGATGCGTTTTCGCCAGGTCGGACGGATACCTCGACAGCCAAAAAGCCCGCCAAAGCACACGGAACGGCCCGATTTGGCGGCATCGGCTTGGTTAGAAAATGGCCAAAGTCGAGCTAAAGTACCTGCCTAACCTCAGCCGTCCTGCGGGACCAAAGCAATACCCGGCCTTGTATCCTTAACTAAATGGCAGTGGGATGGAACCCTGGGCTAAGGTCTGCCGGCCCGTTTGGCCTGAGACAAAACTTTACCTCGATGGTCATCGAAATCGTATCAGAACACCACCGCGACGGCGAGGACCGCGAGGAGGGCTCCGACGACGACATCCGGCACCGTATGGCGGGCCAGCACGAGCCGGGACCAACCGACCGCGGCGGCCAGGCCCGCCAGGGCCAGGGCGAGCGGCAAATCGGAACGCCACAAGGCGCCGGCGGTCAGCAACACGAACCCCGTGTGCATCGACGGCTTCAACCAGCGGTTGCAGAACCAGGCTGCGGCGATCAGAAGCATGGCGCCTGCGCAACCCCTGGCAAAGACCGGCGGCTGGCGCGTGACGATCAGGACGGCGACCGTGAGCGCGAGCAGAATCAGCCCGAGCGTAAAAAGGTGGGGTCGATCTTTTCGCGCCGAAACGTCGAGGTCACTCCACTCGCGGCGTTGCACCTTGCGGCCAATGTAGATGGAGGCAGGCGCCAGACACGCCAGCACGATGGTCAGGACGGCTCGAAGCGCCTGCGGGCCGCCGAACGTCCTCCACCCGACAATCAGGGTGACGGCGGGCGTCAGCAGAAAAGGGTGTCCCACCAAAGAGAAGAAGACCGCTAACGGGCGCACCCACGGTCTGGCCGGGCGCGGCGGCGCTGAAGCCGGAACGCCCAACGTTTACACGGTAGGTTGCGACTTCGCGATGGAGACGGCGCCGGTGCGGGCATCGAGCTGTTTGCAGGCCCGCACGATCATGCAAAGCATGCCCCCGGCGAGGGTCGCAACCATGCCGAGCATGAACATGACGCTGACCGAAAATCCGAGGCTGACCCCGTTCACCCCGGACGCCCCAGCCACACTGGAAGGTTCCTTGCAACCCTCGCAGGCCAGAGCCATGGGCAGGTTGGCTGACAGGAGCATGACGATCGTCCAGAAGTACCGGGCCATGAAAGGTATTTTGCCGATGTTTGGCCGTTGCGCAAGAGTGTTCCAACGTCCTCCAGGATGGCAGCCACAACTTCCTGATCGAGGCCCTGGTACCTTTGGCGGATCCGGGCTTCCTCATCGACCAGGACCAGAACCGGCGCGTCGATCGCGGCTTGGCGCAACCGGTCGCCGCGCAGGGCCGGCGCGGTCCCAAAAACCCCGGCTGCAAACCTGGTGATTTCGGCGGGGTCACCGGTGAGGAAAACCCAGTGGTCAGAACCCTCGTAGCTCTCGCGGAGCCGGGCCAGAACGGGCGGTTGGTCGACCTGAGGGTCAATCGTGACAGAGAGAAGCTGGAGGCGGCTGCTCCGGTTAAAATTTTGGTCCAGCTCGGCAAACCTGCTTAGAAGCAGCGGACCAGGACTCCCGCAACGGCTGCAGACCAGCTGGCAAACGGTGATGCGTCCCTGGAGAAAACTACGGTTCACCTCGCGGCCATCCTCGGCGGTAAGCGTAAATTCCCCCACCGTTCCGAGTACGGGCAACTCCGTTTGGGCATGCGATACCGGATGCCGCCACGACCAGAAGATCCCGGCGGCGGCCAGGCAGAAAAGGGTTAGGAGAACCAGGAGAACAGCGCGGGACCGGCGTCTCCCGTCGAGTCCGGCCGGACGAGCAGTAATTTCATCCATTTTCAAGACGATCGATCTCCGGCTGCTTCGCCAGCTTTATACCTGTTGGGCCGTAAAAAAGGGGTTTTGGAGGATGGGTGCGAGAGCAGGGTGATCGCGCTCATCGCCCCCGGTGCTTGCCCCCCCTCAGCAAATCCAACCCGGCGGGGCGGGCGTTTGTTAGGGAGGGCGTACCGGCGTGACGCCTTAGGAGGCCCAACGGGCCGGCAGAGCTTGGCCCTTCGGGCCGCAGGACGGACCCCGGCCCTCCGTGCCGGAGAGGTGGACTCGCCCCAGGCGGTTCAGTCCCCGGCTAACCTCGGCCGTCCCTCCGGGATGGAGGCAACAAGGCCTTGTCCTCCCGGTTCTCCACGAGCTCGTTAAAGGATATAAAGAATCGTGAAGAGGAAGATCCACACGATGTCGACGAAATGCCAGTACAGGCTGCTGCAGTCGAGGAACGCATGGCGCTCCGGGCTGATCAGGCCAAGCATGGTCCGAGCCAAGGCAGCGAGCAGCAGCAACGCGCCGATGAACACGTGCAGGCCGTGAAAACCGGTCAACACAAAGAAGCTGGAACCCATGATCCCGGCCGTGTTGAACCAGAAACCTTCGTGGTAAAGGGAATACCACTCGTGAGCCTGGTTGGCCAGGAAGCAACCGCCCAGGACCAGGGTCAGCAGGAGAAGCAACCGGCCGCCGCGCTGCCCGCGCAAGATCCGCACCTCGCTGAAGTGCAGGGTGAAACTGCTGCTGAGCAGCATCAGGGTCGCAACGGACGTCTGGGCCATCGTGGTCGGGTTTTTAAGCGCTTCCGGCATTTGCCAGCCTGGGCCTGCGCCGGAGCGAAGCACGATGTACCCGCCGATGAGGCCTGCGAACAGCATCGCTTCGGAGGCCAGGAACGTGAGCATCCCGAATCGGACCAGATTCGGCGGTTGCTGGGGCAACTGATCAGCGGTGAGGGCGACGGCGGAGGCTTGCATAGTCTAAGCAGGTTGGTAGATGGACAACTTCCAGAGGATCACGGCAAGGGCGAGGGCCAGGGCAAACAGGATCATCGCGGTAAGGAACCAAAGGTTCTTTTTACGCAGCCCATCCTTCATGAAAACCGGGTAACGACGAGCGCGCCCAGCGTGATCGGCAGGTACACGATGGAAGCGATGAAAAGCTTGCGCGCAGCCCGTTCGGTCCCCGTCACGGCAAAACGCAAAGCCATGCAGAAAAAGTAAACACCGGTGGCGAGCGCAACCGGAAGGTACCAGAACGTGGTGAGCCGGAGCGCGGCCGGAATCAAGCTGACCGAGACCAACCCCATGGTGTAGAGCAACGCCTGCCGGCCGGTCAGACGGCAGTCGGGGTCTTGCCCGCTCAGCATGATGAAACCCGCTGACCGGTATTGTTCCCGGTAAAGCCAGGAGATCGCCAGGAAATGCGGCATCTGCCAGAGAAAAAGGATCGCAAACAGGATCCAGCTCTCAAAGCTGGCTTCACCCCGGACGGCCGTCCAGCCGATTACCGGCGGTAAAGCGCCCGGAATGGCCCCGACGATGGTGTTCAGGGTGGTAACCCGTTTAAGGGGGGTGTAAGCGAAAAGGTAAGTGGCAACCGTCACGGCCGTGAAGAGCCCCGTCAGCACGTTGGTGGCCAGGCTCGTGTAGATGATGCCGGCGGCGGAGCAGATCACCCCGATCATGAGTCCTTCATCGAGGTTCATCCGCCGGGCGGGCAACGGCCGGTTCCGGGTGCGATTCATGCGCGCATCCAGTTCAACCTCGAACACCTGGTTGAGAGCGGCGGCCCCGGCGGCGGCGAGGGCGGTGCCGCACAGGACGTGGAAAAGGTAAAGGTAATTCATCTCGCCATGCCAGGCCAGGAGGAATCCCATGAGCGTCGTGACCAGGACCAGCAGGGTCAGGCGCGCTTTCACCAACTCGCCGAGGTCCGCCACGAACCTGCGCACCGACGCGCGCGCGGTCACCGGCGTAACCGGAGAATGTTTTTCGCTGATGAAGCTCATGCGCGAGCCGCCTCCATTCGGGTTGAGGGATCCGAGCCGGCGACGTTTGCGCATGCGACAAACTTGCACAACGTCACCGAGAAAAGCACGCCGTTCATGAGGGTCAACGCGCCGAACAGCACGTGGGAAGTCGCGATGTCGGCCGCCTTGTTGGACCAGATGGTCCAGGCGCCGAGCGCAAACTGGACGGCGACCAGCAACATCCAGATCAAGGCAAACCTCTTCAAAATGCGTGGAAAGTTCGCCTGGCGCATTGCAGCACTCCCGATCGACACGATCCCGATCACCAACGCCACCGCCCACACTCGGTGCACGTAATGGAGGAGGATCAGCCCAACCGAGGTGGGCAGCTCGGCCTGGGCCGCGCGCGTCTGGTTGATGGTGTCGATCGCAGTTGCTGTGACCGGCGGCAGAACCCCGCCGTACACCGTCGGGAAATCGTGAACCGCCAAGCCGCTGTGCGAGTGGCGCATGGCCGCGCCGAGCACCAACTGGATAAAGACCATCGCGGTAACCACGAGCGTCCAGCGCCTGAATATCAGGAGCCCGGGCTCGGCTGCATGCCGGGCAAATGCCCGCCAGAAGCGGGAGGTCACCAGGGCGATGACGGCCACGAGCGCAAAGAAGCTTTGCGCCAGGCAGCCGTGGAACAGCCCAAGCACCGCGTTGTGCTCCGTGACGCGCAGCCCGCCAAGTACCCCTTGGACGATCACCGCCAGGACGGCGACACCCGCGAGGGTTTTGACCCAGCGCCGATCTTCCACCGCGAAAGCTAATCCGCAGAGAACGAGGGTTAACATGCCCACCCCGCTCGCGATCAGGCGATGGGTGTGTTCAAAGAAAACGCCCCCGATCCAGCGGGAGACCGGAAACAGGAACATGTTGTACCCGAAGCTGTTCGGCCAATCGGGCACGGCCATGCCGGCCTCATGGCTGGTCACCAGGCCGCCGCTGCAGATCAAGACGAGGATTGCCGCGGCAAGAAAGCTTGCGAACCAGTGCAAGAGTCTCCGGGGCAATCCAAACTCGTTCATCTCAGTAGTTTCAGCGGCTCAATGGGGCATTAACCGGGCCGTTTCCGGCACGGGCTGGTTCTGGGGCAGGAAATCCTCCTCCATGCCCGGTACACTATATTCGTATGGACCGTGGTACACCGTCGGAGTCACCTCAAAATTGCCGTGGCCGGGAGGAGACGGCACCGTCCACTCCAGCGTCGTGGAATTCCAGGGATTCCGCGGGGCTTTCGGTCCTTTGAACATGCTGTAGAAGAAGTTGATGAAGAACGGGATGGTCGACAAGCCGAGCCCGAACGCACTCAGGGTGATCAGGACGTTAATGGGCTGTTGGCTGCGCAGGTGATCGTACTGGGTGGGATCGGCGATCCGCCGCATCATCCCGTTGAGACCCAGGTTGTGCATCGGAAAGAAGGTGAGGTTAAAGAACGTGAGCGTGAGGAAAAAGTGGACCTTGCCCCAGAACTCGTTCGTCATACGCCCGAACATCTTCGGGAACCAAAAATAAATCGCGCCAAAGATCGCAAAAATGCTGCCGCCGAACAGGACGTAGTGGATGTGGGCCACCACAAAGTACGTGTGGTGAATGAACAGATCGACCGGGGTCGACGCCATGAAAATCCCGCTCAGGCCGCCGATCACGAACATCGAAACGAAACCCAGCGCGAAGCACATCGGCGTCGTGAACCGGACGGACCCGCGCCAGACCGTGCCGAGCCAGTTGAACGTTTTGATGGCCGAAGGCACCGCGATCACCATCGTCGAGAAGGAGAAAACCGCCGACAGCATCAGGTTCATGCCGCTGACGAACATGTGGTGGCCCCAGACGATAAAGCCCAGGACGCCGATGGCGACCATGGCGAAGACCATCGCCTTGTAGCCGAAAATCGGTTTGCGCGAGAAAACCGGCAGGATTTCCGAGGTCAACCCCATGGCCGGCAGAATGAGGATGTAAACCTCCGGGTGACCGAAGAACCAGAAGAGGTGCTGCCAGAGCAGGGGCTGGCCGTAGTTGGAAGCCGAGAAGAAGCTGGTCCCGAAGTTCAGATCAAAGAAGAGCATGGCGGCCGCGGCGGACAACACCGGCACGGCCAGGAGCAATAAAAACGCGGTGACGAGCAGCGCCCAGACGGCCAGCGGCAAGCGGAACATCTTCATACCGGGGGCGCGCATGTTGATGACCGTGGTGATGTAGTTCATCGCACCGGCAATGGAGGCCAGACCGTTGACGAAAAGACCGACGCACCAGAGACTCTGGCCGGCCTGCGTGCCGTTGTAGGAACCGTGCGCCGAGAGCGGCGCGTACGAGGTCCAGCCGGAGGCCGGAAAACCGTTTGGCGCAAAGAAGCTCGACAGGAGGATGAAACCTGAGAGCAGGAACAGCCAGAACGACAGCGCGTTGAAGAACGGAAACGCCATATCCGGCGCCCCGATCTTAAGCGGAATCAGGAAATTGCCGAACACCCCGACGAGGAACGGCATCACGACCAGGAAGACCATGACCGTGGCGTGCATGGTAAACAGCGCGTTGTACCCGCCGGGCTGGATCGCGCCGTTGTCCGTGATCAACCATCGAGGCAGCAGTTTTCCGATGACCGGCACAGGGGTGCCGGGAAAGGCGAGCTGATAGCGCACCCCGAGGGCAAGCAGGCCGCCGATGATCAGAAAAAAGAGGCAGGCAAAAAGGTATTGCAAGGCAATCGTCTTGTGGTCCTCCGACCAGATGTACTTGCGAAAAAAACTGAGTTCGTGGTGGTGCTGCGCGGTTTCGCCGTGCACCTCGGTAACGGAATGAGCGAGGGTCTGGGCCATAGGGACTGCGACGATTATGGGTTTCGGACGTACGCCCGGTCAGACGAGTTCGAGAGAGCGACTGCGGCCGTTTTTTCCTTGTACCATTTGTCGAACTCCTCCTGAGACACAACCTGGATTTGCGCTTTCATGTTGTAATGGCCGGAGCCGCAGAGCTGGTTACACGCCAACTGAAAGGATCCAAGCTTCGTGGGCACAAACCACACCCAGTCGATGGTGCGCCCGGGCACCGCGTCCTGATAGATCCGGAATTCCGGAACGTAAAAGGCGTGGATGACGTCTTTTGAGTTCAGGCGGATCCGGACCGGCTTGTCCACAGGCAATTCAAGGTTCGGGGACGTGAAGTTATCTTTGGAATCGGGATCGTCTTTGTCGTTGCCGAAAAGATTATCGTTCGACAGCAGCTTGACGTCGGTGCGCCCGAGTTTTTTGTCTGCGCCCGGGTACTGGAAGCTGAACGCAAACTGGTATGCCGTTATTGCGACCTCGAGCGTGTCGGCGGGTGGCTCCGCGTGAATGACGTCCCACCAAAGGTGGTTTCCGTAACCCCAGAGCGAGATAAAAATGGCGGTCGGGATCACCGTCCAGATGAACTCGAGCCGGTTATTCCCGTGACTGTAAGTTGCCTTCACCCCTTTGCGGGCGCGGTACTTGATTAGGAAATAGACGTACACGATCTGCGTCAGGATAAAAACGGCAGCCGTGAGGTAGAAGATGGCGTAGAGGAGCTGGTCGATCTTTTCTCCGGACCGGCTGGCCACGTCCGGCAGCCACCAGAGATCGCTGGTCCGCGGGGCAGCTGAAGCAGTGCCCGTCATGGCCAGGGCCAATGCCACTGCGGCTACGAACAGCAGGCCGCGTTTAAACCTGAAAAAAAGGGGTTTCATAAGAGAAGGGTAGACCCTGGGCTAAGTTCTCCTGGCCCTTCGGGCCATAAGACGGTCCCCAAGCTGCTGTGTGTCATTGCAATTCGCCCCAAGCGTTTCAGTCCCTCGCTGCTATCCACCGTCCCTCCGGGACGAACGCAACTCCGAAAACGTGTGCGTAAAACGTAGTCATAAAAGACCCCGGCAGCCGGCAGACGGGCAACCTACGCTGAAAACACGGAAATTTAAAGTTACCATACCGTTACTTCGTCTGAGCGGCAGGCGCATTGGCCGGGGCCGCAGGTTTGGCCGCCGGCGCCGCGGCATTTTTGGCGACGTCCTGGGCCGGCATTTTCTGCAGTTCAGCCATGGTCCATTGTTCCTTGCGATCCTTAACCTGCTCGCGCACCTGCTTCACGGCTTCGGGCGGAATCGGCGGCGCAGTGTTGCCCCAGTCGGAGCGAACGTAGGTGAGAATGGCGGCGAACTGCTGGTCCGTGTACTGGGCTTCCCACGCCTGCATGGCGTTGTTGTAGGCCTGGCCTTTGACCTGCACGGGGCCCTGCAACCCTTTCAGCACAATCGCGATCAACCGGTTGGTGGCATCGCTGTTCACCCACTCCGAACCCGCCAGCGGCGGGAACTGGCCGGCCACCCCCTGGCCGTTGGCCTGGTGGCAGGTGATGCAATTCGCCGAAAACAGTTTGCGCCCGACCTCCTTCGGATCCGGCGGGACGGCCGGACCGCTCGCGGCGGCCCCGTACTTCGGCTTGAAGTCAAACACGCTGCTGTCAAAGCCGCCGCTGTAAGTGAAAAGGTATGCACCCGTCCAGAAGACGGCGACGGCGAGAACGCCCAGGAACCAGGCCGGCACCGGCGCGCTGCCGGCATCCAGCGGCGACCTGCCGGGCGCCGCTTCCGGGCTATGCCCGGGCTCCGGGCCGTAAGGACGATTCGGTTCAGAAGATTCGAGGCTCATTCCTTTGGTTCCGGGACTTCCGGCAGCGGGTAGGTTCGGTTGAGCGCACGAAGGTAGCCGACCAGTTCCCGGGCGTCGTTATTCGGAACGACTTCCCAACCGGGCGGCGGCGCGTCTTCACCGGCCAACTGCAAGGCATCCGCAGAAGGCTGGCCGGCAATTTTCCGGGTGGTAAACAACCAGCGGTAAGCCGGCATCCCTGACCCCGGATTCACGGTGGCCGGGCTGTATAACAGCTTATAGTACCAGGCCGCATCCTTTTGGCGGGCGCCCACGTTCGTCAGGTCCGGCCCGAGCCGGCTGCTGCCGAGAAAAACGTCCCCGTCATTCATGTAGTCGCGGGCCACCGTCCGGCGTGCCCCCCACTTCCGGTCGATGTCGGATCCTTCATTCTTGTCCCGAACGTATTGAGAATGGCAGTCGACGCAGCCATTGGCCGCGTAGACCCGGAAGCCCTGGACCGCAGTGCCGGGCAACCCGGGCGGGATGACTTCGTTGGTGGTCGCATCGCGGTCGGGCCGCAACTCCGCAAAAGCCATGTACGGGTAATAAACCATCCCGAGCCAGCCAAGGAGGAAAAAGCCTAAAACTCCGAGGAAATAAGGTGTGAAGCGTTTCAAGCGACCGAGACCTCCGCGGGGGTTTCAACTGGGGCAACCGGTTCCGCCGCAGCGCGCACCCGTTCCAAACACCGGAAGCAAAGGACGAGGAACAGCGAAAATCCGAAGAGCAGGTAGGAAAAGAAGAGCATTCCGACGGCGATGACCTGGACCAGCAGGAACGGCCGGATGATGTCAACGACGGCGCTGAACTCGATCTTGGCATCGGCCAGGCCGAAACCCTGGACCAAGCCCCCGACGGCCTGATCAAGCGCCAGCATTCCCACCCCGGCGGCAGCCAGCCAGAATTGAAGCCTGAGCAGGCCGGGCAGCAACCAGCGTCGCCCAAGCAACTCCGGCACGGCGTAGTAAACCGCGCCCATGAGGGTAAAGGTTACAAATCCGGCCAGCAGCAACGACCAGCGCGCGGCCATGCCCAGGGTGAAATGAAAGATGTAATCGACCGTGCGGAACGAAATGAACGCCGACCAGAACGTGGCGGCGACAAACAGGAAAAAGCCGGTCATGGCGAAACGCAGCGGCAGGTTCGCACCCGCGAAGTCGTACCGGCCGTCGAGCGTGCGATGGAAATTCGCGAACAGGGCGAGTACCGGGAGGATCAGCAGGACGTTGGCAACGATGGTCACGGTTTGCATCCAGGCCGGGAACGGGCCGCCCAGGAACAGGCCGAGCCCTGCCCACACGGCCAGGGCGCCGTAGCCCCAAAAGCCGATCCGGGCCAGGGGCAAACTGGCGACGGGCCGCTGAACCCCTTCGGGAATCAGGACGTACGCAGCGCCAAGCGCGAGCGGCACCAGCCAGAGTTGGTAAAGGCCGTTCACGTACCAGGACTGAATGGCGGGCTGCACGGGCCCGCCCGTGTGCCAGTAATTGACGATGGCTTGGCCCGTGGTGAAAACCCAGACGAAACAGAGCAGCGCCGCCACCAGGTACCAGAGCGGGATGACCCGCAACTGGTTGCGGTACGCCCAGAACTCAACCAGGAGCCAGGTGACGATGAGCACCGCGGCGAGAAAGAACCCGAACGAAATGGACGGGTTGATCTCCAGCAACTCCCGGCCGGTGCTGCCACCACCGAGGACGTGCCAGAGTCCGAGCGCCAACGACAGGTTCCAGATGATCCCGGCGATAAAAATCAACAGACCGGCGCGCCAGGACAGGCGGCAAAGCCGGCTGACGAAGTAAAGCGCGACGCCGAGTCCGGTCAGGGACGCCCAACCAAACACAAAAGCGTTGGTAAACGCCGGATAGACCCGCCCGTAGGTAAGCCACGGCACACCGGCAAAAGCGTACCAGGCATTCGGCGCGAACGCCTGGGCGGTGTTCAACCACCAGAACAAAGAGGAAACGATGAGCCAGGCCGCTCCGGAGAGGAGGTAAAAGGCGATAATGCTCCGGCCCAGGCGGTGGGCGCGGTCTATGATCAATGGGACAGCGGTATGATCAGCCATGGATGGAACCTCCTGAGTTTCGGGTTGGAGTCCGGACGCGAGCGCACACGAATAAATGGGAAAGCATACCTATTTCGGCGGAGGGGTGGAAGCGGGGGTTCCGGCGGGTGAAGCGTCTCCGGCCGGCGGGGCCGGGTTTGATTGCGGGGCCGGGGTCGGCTGTGAAGGCGGAGCGGATGCCGGAGCGGGGACCGACTGCGGGTTAACGACGGGAGCCGGAGGCGCAGCGGCGGCCGGGGCCGGGCTGGCCGGCGGCAGGCCGGCGGCCGGGGATGGCGACGCCGAGGGGTTAGCGGTCGGCGCCGGGGCGTTGTTCGTGGCCGGGGCGGGCGCCGGCGGGTTGATCAGCCCGGCCGGATGCGGTTTGTTCGCCTCCAGGTCGGCGATGATCAGCTGTTTGGCGCGCTCGATCGGGACCCCGACGACGCCTTTCTGCCGGTCGATCCAATGGTAATGGTTCAGCACCTTATCGTTGTCGGCGTAAAGGTCGGCAAGATTCTTGAGCCGGGTCTGGCGCCGTTCTTCATCGAAGGTCGGGATCGCCTGCCGTTGCCAGGCGCTGAACCGGGCCAGGCCCAGAAACAGGAGCACGATCACCAACCCCGCGATCACCAATGGCAGTGAACCCTTGCCGTTCCGATAACTTTTGGCCATAGGACGAGAATCAGTTGCTCAGGTTTACCGACTCCAGCAGCCGCGGGTCGCGCGCCGGGAACAGCGGCACGTCGCCGATGGTGCGCAGGAAGAGAAACGCCAGCGGGCACCCGATCGCAAAAAGGCAAAGCAGATCGAGGATGTTTATCTGGAACCCGGCCGGGTGAAGAAACGGCAGAACCGTGATGTAGGTATCCAGCACGTGCATCGCCAGGATCCAGAAGCAGATAAAGCCCAGGAACTTCGGATTACGCTTCGTGAATTGAAACAGCAGGTAAAGAAACGGAATAAAAAACCGGCCCACCACCATGAAGGTGCTCAGCACGTTCCAGGACTCAACGTTGCGCCGGAGAAACCATTGCGTTTCCTCCGGGATATTGCCGTACCAGATGAGCATGTACTGGCTGAAGCCGATGTAGCCCCAGAAAATTGAGAACGTCAGGAGCAGCTTACCCATGATGTGGTAATGCTCCTCGTTGACGGCCCTGAGGTAACCGGCATTTTTGAGGGCGATCACGACCAGGATGATGAGGGCCATGCCTGCCCCGGCGGCGCCCGCAAAGATGTAGACGCCCCACATGGTCGACGCCCAGTGGTAGTCGAGCGACGCCACCCAATCAAATGAGAACGCGGTGAGGCTCGCGGCGAAAAGGAGCAGGCACACGAAAGAGGTGCCCCGCATCTGGATCGACCAGCGCGGGTCGCCGTCGCCGTCCTGGCGGAGCGAGGTCCGGCGGAAATAAAAGGCCGCCAGACCGAAGTAGAGGAAGTAGAAGATCGCCCGCAGCCAGAAGAACGGGACCACCAAAGGGCCGAGGCGAAATTCGAAATACGGCAGCTTGGCCGCAAGAGCCGGGTCAACGTGGGCCTGGTCTTTGACCGTGATCCAGGCCCAGATGTCTTTGCGAAACAGGAAGAGGGGGATAAAGAAGAGCACCATCCAAGGCAGAAGCACCGCCAGGTTCTCCATCTGTCTCCTGACCAGGATACCCCAGCCGGAATCGGTCGCGTGGTGCACCAGGATCCAGAAGTAGCAGCCGACCAGGATGGTAAAGAAGTAGACGAAGGCGAACAGCCAGGAATAGGCCAGTTGCCTGCGCAACCCACTCCCTGCCGGGGCGATCACGCCCACCGCCAGGGTAATCAGGAGCGAAAGGACGCCGATCCCCAGCAAAATCAAGAGGATCCGGCTGAGATTCTTGACGTCAAAACGCTCCGGTTTCGGGACAGAATGCAGACTCATGGATGGCTGGCCTCCAGTGCCTGGCGTTGATCCTCAGGCACATCCGACAGTTTGGCGTACTGGCTCTTCTGCAGGGCTCGAATGTAGGCCACGACGGCCCACCGATCCTTGACCGTGACCTTGTCGCCGTACGGCATCATCGAGTTATAGCCGTTGGTGATGGTGTTGAAGATCTGGCCATCCGCCATCTCGCGGTACTTATCCTGATGGTAGTTGGCAATCCCGAGCAGACCGTATTTGGAAGTGACCCCGTTCCCCTGCCCGGTTGCGCCGTGGCAGGCGGAACAGTAGATGGTGTAGACTTTCTGGCCGCGATCGATCAATTCCGGCGTCGCGGGCATCGGGATCCCCGTGCCCCAGTTGGCGCGCATTTTTCCGGTGTTGTAATAATCGGTGCCGGCCGTGAATTCACCCAGGGGCGAGCGGATATCGCTGGGCGTCTCCGAATTCTGAAACGGGTGCCCCGGGATGTCGTATCCCATCGGGATCGTCCCGTCCACCGGGGGGCGGGCGCCGCGGCCGTCGGCGAAAAAGTCGGAGGGCCGTTGGAATTTGATCTTCGATTGCCGCTTCATGTCGCTGAAGAACTCGATCGGCGGCGCGCTGTGACGTTCCCCCTGGAATCCGAGTACGGCGATCGCCACGATGCAGAGCAATCCAGTGACGATCAGGAAATTCTTAATCATTGGCGTAGATTACCTTCACCTCTTTGCTGCCGAGCCCTTGGAGGAGGTCGCGGGTCCCGGACTCCGAATATTTCGGGTCGCCCGACTCGATCACCAGGAAGAAAGCATCATTCGTGACCCGCCGGAAGGGCAGGTAATCGAACAGCGGGTGGTGGAGGCGCGGCAACCGGTTCAGGACGAACACGCCGAAAAACGCGGTGAACGCCGAGAACAGGATCGTCAGCTCGAACATGATCGGGAAAAATGCGGGCACCGTGAAAAAGTCGACCGGTTTGCCGTGCACGATGAGCGGGTAGAGGAACGATGAGGGGATAAATTCCAGGCTGGCCGCGGTGAGAAAACCGGTCAGGCCGCCGCAGAAAATGATGTACCCGAGCGGGCTTTTGCCGAGGCCCATGGCCTTGTTCATGCCGTGGATCGGAAAGGGCGAGTGAACGTCCCAGAAGCGGTAGCCTGCGTCACGGACTCCTTCGGCGGCATGGTAAAGCTCGGCAGCCGAACCGAATTCGGCGACGACGGCGAAGGATGGGCGGCGGGCGGCGGCGGCGGTCATGGGTGGACCTCCTCTTTGGTCAGGGTTGCGCCGGGAATCTGGGCTGAAACGTGGTGAGGATCAGCTTCGGGCAACACGCCTTTGACCTCGGCAATCGCCACCATCGGCAGGAACCGGATGAACAGCAGGAAAAGGGTCAGAAAGAGGCCATGGGTACCGGCGAACGTCATCATGTCGACCCAGGTCGGATGGTACATGCCCCAACTGGAAGGCAGGAAGTCCCGGTGCAGCGAGATCACGATGATGACGAACCGTTCGAACCACATCCCGGCGTTGACGCACATGCTGACAAAGAAAACGGTGATGATGTTGCGCCGGAACGCGCGAACCCAGAACAACTGGGGAATGATCACGTTGCAGACGAACATCGACCACGACGCCCACCAATACGGGCCGAAATAACGGTTGATAAACGCGTAGCGTTCAAAGGAGTTCGCGCCGTAATAGGCCACGAACCATTCCATCATGTACGCATAACCGACGATCGATCCGGTCAGCAGGATGATCTTGCACATCACGTCGATGTGATTCCACGTGAAGACGTCCTCCAGGTGGTACAAGGAACGGGCGGGCAGCATCAGGGTAAGGACCATGGCGAACCCGCCGAAGATAGCGCCCGCCACAAAGTAAGGCGGGAAGATGGTCGTGTGCCAGCCGGGCAGAACCGAGGTAGCGAAGTCGAACGACACCGTGGAGTGAACCGACAAGACCAGCGGGGTCGAAAGGCCGGCCAGGATCAGGTAAGCCATTTCATAGTGGCGCCACTGCCGGTTGCCCCCGCGCCAGCCCAATGCCAGCACGCCATAAACGAAGCGGCCGACCAGGCTGCGGGCGCGGTCGCGCATCGTGGCCAGATCCGGAACCAGGCCGAGGAACCAGAACAACACCGAGACCGTGAAATAAGTCGAGACTGCAAACACGTCCCAGAGCAGCGGGCTGCGGAAATTCGGCCAGATCCAGTTCGGGACCGGCACGGGCGCCAGGAACCAGGCCATCCAGACGCGCCCGACGTGGATGCCGGGAAAAATACCGGCGCAGATCACGGCAAAAAGCGTCATCGCTTCCGACGCGCGGTTAATCGACGTGCGCCATTTCTGGCGGGTCAGGAACAAGATCGCCGAGATCAGCGTGCCGGCGTGACCGATGCCGATCCAGAAGACGAAGTTGGTGATATCCCAGGCCCACCCGACCGGGATGTTATTGCCCCAGACGCCGACGCCGGTAAACAGGAGGTAAAAGATGCAGAAGATCCCGAACGCGGCCAACGAGCCGGTGATGGCGATGCTGACGTACCACCACATGGGCGTCTTGCTTTCGACGATCCCGCAGATCAGGTCGCTGATCCACGGCATGGAGCGGTTATTCTCCACCAAGGGCGGCCTTGGCATGCGCTCTTCGAAGGGGACGGTGGACGCTGCGGAAGCTGCCGATTCAGCCATGATACGTTTCCTCCGGTGATTGGAGCCGGGCGGCCGGCCCCGGCTCGTTACCTGCCTTTTCGCCGCCGTCGCGCTCGTGCTCGACGTTGATTTTTCCGATCTTTTGGGCGCCGGGCATTTTGGGATTGGGATTGCGCAGCCGGGCGAGGTAGCTCGTGCGCGTTTCAACGTTCAGGTACTTCAGAAGATGATAGTTCTGCGGCAGGGCACGCACCTTGGAGACGTGGCTCTGCGGATCCTTCAGGTCCCCGAAGACGATGGCCTCCGTCGGGCAAACCTGCTGGCAGGCAGTCCTCACCGAGTCGGTCGGCAGGGTGAGGTCGCCGGTCACCCCGGCCTTCACGCGCTGCTGGATTTTTGCCGTCTCGATGCGCTGCACGCAATAGGTGCACTTCTCCATCACCCCGCGCATCCGGACCGTCACGTTCGGATTTTTCTGGAGCTTGGAGATTTCGTCCATGCCCCAGTGGGCGAGCGGCCCGAGGTAGAGCTGCTGTTTGCCCTGGAAGCCGGGGAGCCCGTGCTCGATGCGGTCGAGCACCGGCCGGTCGTTGTAGTTGAAGAAGTTAAAGCGCCGCACCTTGAACGGGCAGTTGTTGGAGCAATATCGGGTGCCGATGCAGCGGTTGTAAACCATTACGTTCAGCCCCTCTTCACTGTGGACGGTCGCGTTGACCGGGCAGACGGTCTCACACGGCGCGTTCTCGCAGTGCTGGCACATCATCGGCTCCATGACCATCTCCGGTTCTTCCTCCAGGCGCGGGTTGGCCAGATCGCCGTCCGCACTGGCGAAGTAGCGATCGATGCGCATCCAATGCATCTCGCGGGTCCGGTCGCACTGGTCCTTGCCGACGATCGGGATGTTGTTTTCCGCCTGGCAGGCGATCACGCAGGCCGAACATCCCGTACAGGTATTGAGGTCGACCACCATGGCCCATTGGTTGGGCGCATTCAGCGGCGGGTGCGAGTACAGCGAGAGGTTAGGCCGAATCTCCGCGTCATCCCCGATCCGCTGCGCAAAATCCGGCGTCTTGGCGTAATCGTCGACGGTGCCCTCCCGCACCAGGTTGCGGCCTTCCATGCTGTGGTGCATCTGAGTTTGCACCAGGTGGTAACCGCCTTTCTGGACCAGCCGGACCGTGGCTCCCGTCGCCACGTACGGCGCCGCGGCCGTGCGGAGTTCGTACGCATTGAAACCGGTCCCCCGCCCTACCTTACCCACCGCAGGGCGGCCGTAGCCGAGCGGCAGCGTGATCGAGTAATCGGCGTGGCCGGGTGCGATCAGCACCGCGACCTGCAGGCGGCGGTCGCCGACCGTAATTTCGACCATGTCGCCATCGGCGACGTTGAGCGCGCGCGCGGTCGCTTTGGAGAGCAGCGCGGCATTATCCCAGGTCAGTTTGGTGATGGGATCCGGCATCTCCTGCATCCAGGCGTTGTTGGTGTACCGGCCGTCATCAACTTTGTAGTCAGCCGGAAAGACTACCTCCAGGGCGCTCGGGTTCGCCGGGGCCGGCAGCGGCGCGACGGTCTTGAGCAGGTTCGGGAGCCCGTTCGGGTTAAATTCCTGCCCCGCCGGGGTGTAGCCCGTGCCGCGGGCGTAGCCTTCACGCAGCAAGCGGGTCCAGGCCGCTTCAAAATCGTCGTCTTTGACAAACGCCTTGAAGGTCTCGCGCACCGCCTCCAATCCGCCCGGCACCCCGAGCAGTCTGGAAAGCACATCGATCTGCGAGAGGCCCCCGAAAAGCGGCAGGATCATCGGTTGCACCGGCAGGTAGGTTCCGTCGGTGGCCCGCTGGTCGCCCCAGGCTTCCAGAAAATGCGCTTCCGGCACGTGCCATTTGGCGCCGGGCGACGTTTCGTCGACGTAATAACCGAGCCGGACGACTTCCGGTACGGCCTTTTGAATTTCCGGCCACCGCAAGTCGGCCGGGGCGGTGTAACCGGGGTTGCCGGCCAGAATGAACAGCCGTTTCACCGCGCCCGCCTTGATGCCGGCGGCCAGCTCCTCGAGGCTCGCCGTTTTTACGCGCGGCGCAGCGGCCAAACTGAGGGTCGAGCCGAGCGCCCGGAGCGCATTGTTCATCGCGAGCACCACGCCATGCACCCACGCAGGGTAACGCGAGCCGAGTAAAACCAGGCTGCGCCCCATGCGGCCGACCAGATCGTTAGCGCATTCCGTGACCCACTTCGGATCGAACTGGCTCCCGTTATCGCGGACCTGTCCTACCAAGGCGCTCAGGACCCGGTCATTGGTAGCAGCGGCGACCTGCCTGGCCAGGGCAACGGCAAACCCGGGAATCTGGGACGCGGCGCAGCGCAACCGGTGATCAGCCATTCCGCCGGTAAGACTGTAGCGATTTTCGACGACGTAGAGGCGGTTCATGCCCCGGGCCGAGCCGTGCGCCCGGCGGCGCCCCGCGAATTCGCAGGCCTGTTCGACGCGCTGCTCCAACCCGAGGAAATCCGCGTCGAGGGCGACCACCACGTCGGCGTTCGAAAACATCGGGCGCGCCAGCACGTCCGGACCAAAAAGCGCTTCGGTGGCGGCATGGACCTCCCGGTGCCCGAGCGGATCGCCGGAATAAAAGGCGATCTGCGGGTACTGCCGTTTCAGGTCATCCAGGAGCCGGTCCCGGGCCGGCGCGTATTGCTCATCGATCAACAGGGCAAGACCGGCGCCGCCGTTCGCCTTCAACTCCTGCTGGACGCCCTTCAGGTATTCATCGAACGCCTGAGGCGGAACTTCTTTCCCGTCCTGCAGGAACGTCTGGGCACGATCCGGATCGTAGAGCTGCAGGATCGAAGCCTGGGTCAGCGCGTCGGTTCCACCGTTGCTGAACGGCACCACGGGATTGCCCTCGAGCTTGGTCGGGCGCCCTTCGTAAGTCGTGGCGATCAACGGGGTCCCGCCGAGGCGCCCCGGGATTGACGTGCTGTAAAGCACGGCCCGGCCCGGGATCAACCATTCGACGCTTTTGGTGTAAGGGACGAGGTAGGTCTGGGGCCGGCGGCAGCCGCTCAGCCCGACGCCGGCCAGCGCCAGCGACGCACCCATCAGACGGAGAAAATTGCGCCGGGAAACGCCGTCGGCTTCGAACTCAGCCGCACCGTCGGGGAACTCGCGTTGAAGCCATTGGCGGAACTCGGGGGTGTCCGCGTATTCCTCGACGCTGCGCCAGTAGCGGCGCCCGGTCGACTTGGCCGGGGGATGATGAAAAATTCGTTTCATTTAACGGTGACAACCTGCGCAGTTCTGGGGCGGATTGATGTTCCATTGCTCCTTGAGCTGGGAACCGATCTGGAGCTGGGTCTGGCCCGCGTCCGGATTCCAGTCGAGGTTAAACACCTGGCCGACCGGCCGGAGGCGGCCTTCCGGATGGCGGTGGCAATCCAGGCACCACCCCATGCTCAGCGGTTCGTGCTGGTACACCACGTCCATGTGATTCACCTGCCCATGACAGCTGACGCAGCTCACCCCACGGTTCACGTGTACGGCGTGGTTGAAATAAGCGAAATCCGGCACCTGGTGGATCCACACCCAGTTCAGCGGCTTGCCGGTCGCCCAGCTTTCGCGCACGGCCGCGAGCTTCGGGTTGTTTGCCTGCACCTGCTGGTGGCAGTTCATGCAGGTCTGGGTAGTCGGGAGATTGGAGTGCGGCGACACCTCGACGTACGAGTGGCAGTACCGGCAGTCCAGCCCCAACTGCGTCACATGGATGTCATGCGAGAAAGGAACCGGCTGCACCGGTTGGTAGCCCTTCCGCATGTAGTCCGGGGTTAAGTAGTACCAATAAGCTGCCGATGCGACCCCCCCGAGCACCAGGAGGCAAAACACGATTTTCAGCGGCAGATAATTCGTCCAGCGGGGAAAAAAATTAGCCATGCGACCTCAAACCAGTGACAACACACCGCCCTGAAGCGGCGGGAATTTACGAACGCGCGTGTTACGAATCGGCCGTTCTCGGAATAGCGTAGTCGTTTTCAAAGGGCGAACTGTCTGGAGTCTGGAATCTTAAAGCGCCCGAGAATATTGGGTCCGCTTGGTTACGCAACCAAAAAAAACGAACTTCGGTTCCCTGGAGCCAAGACGATGAAAGAGGCTAATATTAAAGTTTCTAATGGCAAAAAGAATCTGAATGAAACCGTCAGAAATGTGGTTACGGGCCACACGGCGGGCGCGGCGGGGGTGGCGGGCACCACGACGGAGTTCACACGGGCACACGGCGGGCACGGCGTAAAAGAATCACACGGCGCCATAGCGGAACACGGCGACCACGGCGGGAAAGTGAGAAGAGTTAAAGGGTAAACGACGGGAGAGACGGCCGGAGCACCCGAGAACCGGTTCCGCTAGTTCCTAACACGAAACAGGAATGTTTGGTTCCCGCCCCGTTCCTGGTGGCGCCACAACTCCGAGGCGCGCTCACCGAACCGCTGCCTGACCCGGTCCACTTCCGCGCGCCCAACCAAAAGGTATTCCGCGTCTGCCGGCACGGCGTCAACTCCCGGTTCCAACCGGTGCGGCGTGCGCAAATAGAACAGCACGTGCGGCGTGTCCAATCCCGCGGCATAGATAAGAACTTTATCCCCGGGGGTGAAGCTCTCGATTCTGGCCGCTTCGGGCCGCAGCGACTCCCGGTGCCGCAGTTCGGGAAGAATTTTTCCGCAGTAAAACAACGTCGCCGAAACGGCCAGGGCACCGGCGGCCCAATTCAGGGTCTTGATCCGCGGAGTGTCCTCGAAGTGCAACCAGATCGCCGCTCCCAAAGCGAGCATGGCGCCGGGAATGACGTATTGGCGGCCACCGGGCGCCACGAGCAGCCAGAAAGAGGCGAGCACGATCAGGATCAAGCCCGCGAGCACGACGCGGATGACGGGCGCCGTCAGCCCGGAATTTTCGCGAAGCCGGTACGCAGCCAGGACCGCCACGGGCACAGCCAGCGGCAGCGCGTAACGCGGCAGCGCGCCCGGCAAAAGCATGACGAGGATGAAAGTGGCCAGGGCGCCCCATTCCAGGCCGGCAAGCAGCGGCCGGTCTTCGAGGCGGCGATTGTTGCGGCCGAAGGGCAAGAGCAACAGCCAGGGCAGGAAATTCAGCAGGGCGCGCCCGAGATTGATCACCGTATTTGCCGGGCGGTAATCACCCCAATCAAACCGCTCGGCGTACTGGCTGGACCAGGTGCTGACGGCGCCCTTGGCTTCGGGGTTCAGCAGGTGAGGCACCAGCCAGGCCGCAAACACCAGCAGCATCACCGCCAAACCGGCCAGGTGCTGGGGCGACCAGAGGGCGGCAAGCTTCCCGGAGCGGGCCAGGACGATGGTGACGAACGGATAGAAAAACAGCAGGAGCAACGGCCCTTTAAGCAGCAAGCCGATCCCCAGGAAAAAACCGGAGACGACCCACCGGAACCGGCTGGAGTTCCCGTCGAGCCCGATCCAGGCGGCGACTGCCAGGCCGAAAGCGGCCGCGTACAGCGCGTCGATTTCGATCAACCGGCCTTTATCGATGAGTTCAGCAGTAGTCAGGACCGCCAGGGCCGCGAACACGGCGTGATCGGTTCCCAGCCACCGTCGCAGGCCGATAAGCACGCCGAGACCAAGCGCGAGGATGGCCAGCGCCGACGGCAACCGGGCCGTCCACTCGTTGCGGCGACCTGAGAGGATGAAACTGGTGGCGACCAGCCAGTTAACCATCGGCGGCTTCCTCAGGTACGGCACGTCGTCGATGCGGGGCACGAGCCAGTTCCCCGTTTCGAGCATTGAAACGGCCGGCAGAATCCGGCGGCCTTCCTCACCCCGGATTTCAAGGGAACCGAGTCCGGGCAGGTAGATACCGGCCCAGGCTGCCACGATCAGGAGAAATGGAAGCGAACGTTTCAGCACGGCAGTCGTACCCACGTCAGGGTTGCGCGTCCCGTAATTTTTTCAAGGGACGGCAAAACGAGACCGATACCCGGACCCGCGCTGAACGCTACTCCTTTCTGAACTTAAACGGCGCCTTCTTCCTGGAGGGCCGATTCCGCTTCAGCGTTTCGCTCGCGCATGGCGACCTTGCGGCTGAGCTTCACGCGCCCTTTTTCATCGATGCCGATGCATTTGACCCAGATCAGGTCACCTACCTTCACGACGTCTTCGACGTTTTTGACGCGGAAGTCAGCCATCTCGGAGATGTGGACCAGGCCATCCTTACCCGGCAAAACCTCGACAAACGCACCGAACTCCTTAATCGACACGACGCGGCCGTGGTAGGTCTCGCCTACCTCGATCTCCTTCGTCATGCCGGTGATGATTTCCTTGGCCCGGTTCAGGCTGTCGCGATTGGCGGAGTAGATGTGCACCGAACCGTCATCGTCGATGTTGATCTCCGCGCCCGTCTCGGCGACGATGCCCTTGATCGTCTTGCCGCCCGGACCAATCAACAGCCCGATCTTATCCGGATGGATCTTCACGGTTTCAATCCGCGGGGCGTACGGGCTCAGTTCCTTGCGGGGCGCCGTAATGGCGGCGTGCATGACGTCGAGCACCTTCATGCGGGCATCGCGTGCCTGGCGAATCGCTTCGGCCATGATCGCGTGCGAAATTCCCGTCAGCTTCAGGTCGAGTTGGAAGCCGGTGATCCCCTGGCGGGTACCGCAAAGTTTGAAATCCATGTCGCCGAAGTGGTCTTCGGAACCGATGATGTCGGTCAGCGTCGTGTAGCGGGTGAGGCGGTCCCCCTCGTACTCGGTCACCAACCCCACGGAAATGCCGGCCACCGGGCGGCGGACCGGCACGCCGGCATCCATCAAGGCCATCACCCCGGCGCAGACTGAAGCCATGGAGGTTGAGCCGTTCGATTCCATGATCTCGGAACTGACGCGGATGGCGTACGGGAAATCGAGTTCGGGCGGGATGACCGGCGCGATGGAGCGTTCGGCCAATGCGCCGTGGCCGATTTCGCGGCGGCTGGCGCCCCCCACGCGCCCGGTTTCACCGACGCTGAACGGCGGGAAGTTGTAATGGAGGATGAAACGTTTTGAAAGGTCGCCGCCGGTGTACCCGTCCAGCATCTGGGCTTCTTCGGCTGAGGCCAGCGTGGCCAGCGCCAGCGCCTGCGTCTCGCCGCGGGAGAAAAGTGCCGAACCATGCGAACGCGGGAGCAACCCGACCTCGGCCTGCAGCGACCGGATATCAAAAAAGCCGCGGCCGTCGCAGCGGGTTTTCTTATCCAGGATGCTGACCCGGAACGCCTTCTTTTGCAGGTAATCGAACGCCTGGGAAATGTCGAACGGCGTGGCATCCGGATGACGCTCCAGCACCGCGGTCTCGACCTCTTTATGAAGGGCGTCCACCGCCTTGGTGCGGGCCACTTTACCGGAGCTGTAGAGGGCGGCTTCGATCCGGTCGCCGGCCACCTGGTAAGCCACCTCCAGCAACTCCTCGCGAACGGCGATCAACTCGGCCTGACGCTTTGGTTTTCCGACGCGGTCGACCAGTTCTTTCTGGGCGGAAATGATTTCGCGCACGAAAGGATGCGCATACTCCAGTGCCCGGATGAAATCCTCTTCGGCCATTTCGTCGGCCGCGCCTTCGATCATGATCACGTCGTTCCAGGTGCCCACGTAGACCAGGTCGAGGTCGCTGGCCTGACGTTGCGTGTGGGTCGGATTGGCCACGAATTCGCCGTTGATCCGGGCGATACGGACCGCACCGATCGGGCCGTCAAACGGAATATCGGAGACGGCCAGGGCGGCCGAAGCCCCGTTGATGCTCAGGATATCGGGGTCATTCTCGCCATCAGCGCTGAGCAGGACGCTCATGACCTGGGTATCGTAAAAGTACCCTTTTGGAAACAGCGGACGCAACGGCCGGTCCGTCATGCGCGCGGTGAGGGTTTCCTTTTCGGAGGGCCGGCCTTCCCGCTTGAAATAACCGCCCGGAAACTTGCCGGCGGCGGCCGCTTTCTCGCGGTAATCGACCGTTAGAGGGAAGAAATCCTGGCCTTCCTTGATGCTGGTGGCCGACACGGCTGCGACCAGGATGATGGTGTCGCCGGAACGAACCGTAACTGATCCATCGGCAAGTTTTGCGAGTTTGCCGGACTCGAAGGTAAGATTGGCGGTGCCAATGAGTTTAGAAACGCTGTGATGCATGTGCGGATCCCCAGGTGCTCACAAACGCATCGGCCTTTACTCGTAGGTCCGAGCCTCGAACCCGCGTTTCGGGGTTCGGACCTAAGATCAAGGCCGGAGTCGGCGACACGTAGAGGTTATTAAGGGTTGTACAACTCCCTGCGGGTTTGTAGAAGGTGTGGCTTGGCGTACTGCAACGCATGGTCAACTACGAATTAACCAAGCCTTGAATAGCTACGCCATTTCGGCCATTTCTCAAGCGCCCGCTTGGAAAAAGCCTGCGCCTGCGCCGCCGCGATTCGGGAAAACCGCTGCTGCCACCCCCCAAGCGGCGCGTAATCATTTACGAAGGTTGAGCTTCTCGATAACCGTCTTATACCGGTCCTGCGACGTGCGCTTGAGGTAATCCAGCAAACTCCGCCGGGTAGCCACCAGTTTCAGCAGACCGCGACGGGAGGAATGATCCTTGCGATGCCCTTTAAGATGCTCAGTCAGCTGATTGATCCGGCGGGTTAAAAGTGCGATCTGCACGTCGGCACTCCCGGTATCCTGCTCGTGCAGCCGAAACGCACCCAGATCGATGTTTTCGCTCGTTGGCATAGGTGAAGAAAGGGTAGCAACATAGGGGCAAACGGGCGGGCTGCAAGGGTAAAAGTTCGGGGTTCGGCGTTCGGAGTTCGGCGTTCGGAGACGTCATATCACCGGGTCCAATCTCCCCCGATCATCCGCAGAACACGCAGAAGCACGCAGAAAAGAGAATACATCCACAGATTACACAGATTGACACAGATTAAGAAACCCTGGGCAACTGTGAGCTTGGCACTCGCACCCACCCTCCATGCTGCCGCTCCGAACTCCGAACTCCGAACTCTTTTCCCTTCCCCCTCTTCCCGCCGTGGTTCGCCGTGGTTCGCCGTGTGAACTCTTCCGTCGTGCCCGCCCGATCGCTGTGCCCGCTGTGTGACCGGACTCCCTACCCGTTTCCGATTTCCACAAGCCGGTCGGCCAGTTTTCCGAAGGTACTCGTGATCAGGGCTTCGCCGAGGTCGTTGATGTTGATCTCGATACCGAGCCGGTCTTCAAGGTGGAGGACAAACTCCACCAGCTCGAGGCTTTGATGAATCAGCTGGGAGGCAGTCAGCCGTTCGAGTTCGCCGGCGACTGTTTCCGGGAAGTGATGCGTCAGGAATTCGGCCATGGCCGCCAGCACCTTTTCGCGGTTCAGCTTCCTCATTCGATCACCTTTCCCCCTCCGGCTTCGACGTGAAAACCCGCGCCCATGGCCAGCCAGCGCAAGTCCTTCGCGTTGCTGATCCATAGATCGCGCAAGATGTGCAAAAGGCTTGCGCCACTCATATTGGAAAATCTACGAAAATGCCGGATCGACGGCTCGAGTGCCTGGCGTTCGATGCCCAGTTTCTTTGCCAGGCTAAGCAATAGCATCATGCCCGCCGGGTGCAGCGCCCAGGCGTCAGCCTTCCCGCGTTCCCAGCCAAAATGCCCGATGGCTGCGAACACGGCGTTCCTGACTTTTTGTTCGAAGCCTCCCAGGTCAGAGACGTCAAACCGGTAATAGTTTGATCCGTACCGCCAGCGGATCAACTCCGGCAGACCGCTATGCCAGGAGTAAACCTGCGCGATCTCGAGGGCGCCCGGGGCGGGTTCATCGGAGAGCCAGACGGCCGCCGCACCATCGCCGAAGGTGCAAAGTCCCTGCCAATTGGCCCGGTCGGTCGAGCACGGATCGGTCAACGAAGTCGGGACTTCAACGACGACCAGCAAGACGTTCTTATACTCCGGACCGAGCCTCGAAGCCAGCCGCAGGCCGCGCGCTCCGCTCGTGCATCCACCGTTGTTCACATCCACCAGGAGCGCTTCCGGCCGGACCCGGTCGGACCAGGCTTCGGCCAGGCGGTCGGCCATGCCGGGCAACAGATTTCCGGTACTCGAAATCGCGATGACCGCGTCGAAAACGCCCGGCGCGTCCGTTTGCTCCAACTCCCGTCGCAACGCCCGCAAGGCTTCCGTGACTGCCGTTTCGAATGCAGCGGCGTGATCCGAAAAACTGCGCAGTTCCAGAAAATCCGGACACAGGATTCGCCGGCTCCGGAGGCCGATCAGGAGCAGACGCACGAAGTTTTCCAGGCTGAGACGTTCGGAGCCCTCCAGCGGCAGCACCCTCAGGTGCGGCAACAGCGCCTCAAGCAGGGCTTCGTTTGTCCACTCCACGCCCATGACGGGCGCAAAAATCGCACGAACGTACCTGCCCATTGAATGCCACAAATGCCACAACCGGAAAAATGCCACAAGCTCAGTGATGGGTAACTGGTAATGCGTACCGGGTAACGAGTGGAGTTCGGAGTTGGGGGGTCGGCGTTCGAAATCGGTCTTCCCGCCGTGTGAACGAACCCGTTACCCGTTACCAGTTACGCGTCACCAGTTACCCATCACTGTTTCAGAAGCCGACCGTCCACTCTTCCAGCAGCGCTGCCGGGATCTCCTTCAAAAACCGGCTGGGGCGTTGCAACCTTTGGTCGGGGGCGCCATTGGGCCAGCTCAACGGGTGGGTAAGGTAGAGCTCGTCTTTGGCGCGAGTGACGGCCACGTAAAAAAGGCGGCGCTCCTCTTCCACGGCCTCCAGGGAATCAAGCGACCGCGAGCTGGGAAACATGCCGTCGGTCATCCAGATGACGAACACCACGCGCCATTCGAGCCCTTTGGCCTGATGGATCGTCGAGAGCGTCACTTTTTCGGTTTCCTCCTCGCCGCCGATGTTTTCGGTATCTCCCGTGGCCATGAGGGAGAGCTGGCTCAGGAACTCGACGGCATCGGAAAACGTCCGCGCGAAACTTTCGAGTGTGGCGAGGTCCTCCCGGCGCTGCTCGTAATTGGCGTACTTGGTTTGAAGGTAGTCGTCGTAAACGGCTTCCAGGATTGTACGGATCATCTGGGCCGGCCCGGCCGGTTTACCTTCCGGGGCAATTTCGTCGAGCGTGTAGATCAATTGCTGCCATGCGCGCCTGGATCGTTCACTTACGGAGCCATGCGCCAGCCACGAACTGAATTTTGTCCGGTCCGCTTCAGGCGCACCGTTGAGCTGTCCCCAAAGCTTTTCCGCCGTTTTGGCCGCCACTCCCGGCAGGAGACGCACCATGCGTTTAAAGGCCACTTCGTCGGCTGGGTTGATCACGAACTTCATGAACGCCGCCACGTCTTTGATGTGCGCCTGTTCGAAAAAGCGCAGCCCGCTGGTGATGAAGAACGGAATTCCGGCCCGGGTAAAGGCGAGCTGTACCTCCAGGGACTGGTAATGAGCCCGGTAGAGCACGGCCATTTCGTTCAGTTCGACGCCTTCGTCGCGCAACTCGAGAACCCGTTGAGCCACGAAGTTGGCCTGCTGGTTGTTATCCAGCAGCGGGACGACCGCCGGCTTGAGGGCGCTTTCGGGCCGGTTGGCGTGCAGGGTCTTGAAGAATTGCTTCGTGTTGGCCTGGATGGCCGCGTTCGCCACGGACAGAACTTCCGGCACACTCCGGTAATTGGTCTCAATCTTGTAAATCACCGCCTCGGGGTAGCGCTTCGGAAAATCGAGGATGTTCTGGTAATTGGCCCCGCGCCACGAATAGATGGACTGCGCGTCGTCACCGACCACCATCAGGCTGCGGTGACGCTGGACGATGAGGTCGACGAAATCGGCCTGGAGTTTGTTGGTGTCCTGGTATTCGTCGACCAGCACAAACTGGAAACTGCGCTGGTAGAACTCGGCGATACCTGGATTCTCCCGGAGCAACCGGACGGTTTTAACCAGCAGGTCGTCAAAATCCATCGCGTTAGCGGCCCGTTTTCGCGCCTCGTATTGTTCCTGGATGGAGGCGATCTCGGCGGTCAGGGGGGCGAAACGTTTGTAGCGCTGGGCGAGCACGACCGGCAGCGGCCGTTCCGTGTTCAAGGCAAAGCTGAACATGTCGGCCATCACTTCCGCCGTGGGAATCCGGACCTGCCGGGTATCGATGCCGGAACTCGCAATGACGGCGCTCAACAGGTCCTGCTGATCTTCACGGTCCATGATTGTGAACCCGGGCCGGAAGCCGACCTCCTGAGGATGCCGGCGGAGAAGACGATTCCCAACCGAATGAAAGGTGCCGCCCCAGATTGCCCGGGTCTCGAGCGGCAGCAGCGTTTGCACCCGCGCCAGCATTTCGCGAGCCGCCTTATTGGTAAAAGTCAGCAGGAGAATGCTTTGAGGCTCCACGCCGTTGTCCAGCAGCCAGGCAACCCGGTAAGTCAGGGTTCGCGTTTTCCCGCTGCCCGCGCCGGCCAGAACCAGAGCGGGTCCGGGAGACGCCGTCACGGCGGCGTATTGCTGGTCGTTCAGTTCCGCCCGGTAATCAATCGAACTCGCGGCGACCGTCGGCAGCTGTTTGAGGTGATATTCGCGAGGCATCTTAACGCGTTACTGATAACTGGTAACGGGTAACTAGTAACCGGTTATCAGGGATTCGTCACCAGCTACCCGTTACTCATTACCCGCTACCCGTTACGCGTTACGCGTTACTCATTACCCGTTACCCGTTACCCGTTACGCGTTACCGGTTACCGGTTCCAGATCCGGTGGAAGAGGCCGTCATCCGCAAAGAACATTTGCCGGACCGCGCCCCACCCTCCGAACGCCTGGTCCACGTCGATCAACTCGGCCGATGGGTATTTTCCCTGATACTGCGCCGCGACGGCCGGATCATTCGGCCGGTAATAAAACCTGGCCGCAATCTGCTGGGCTTCGGTTGAGAAGAGAAAGTCCAGGTAAGCCTGCGCCAATTCCCGGTTGTGGTGTTCCTGTACCGCGGGTTCCACCAGGGCGACCGGAAAATCAACCGGCATGGTGAGCGGCGGGACAACCACGTCGATCTGATCCGAACCGAACCGGGACCGGATCAGGCCGGCCTCAGCCTCATACGTCAGCAACACGTCACCCGTGCCGTGCGCGGCAAAAGTCGTGGTGGCACCTCTCGACCCGGTATCGAGCGTCGGCACGCGCCGGCAAAACTCTTGCAGGAACGTTTCGGCCGCCTTTTGGTCCCCGCCGGACGCCCGCAGGGCGTACCCGTAAGCGCCGAGAAAAGCGTACCGTGCGGTTCCGCTCGTCTTCGGGTCCGCCACGATGATTTCCGTTCCCGGCTTGACCAGGTCGTTCCAGTTTCTGAGGCTTTTCGGATTGCCGGCCCGGACGACAAAGACAATGACGGAGCGATACGGCGATGCGTGGTAGGGAAAACGGGTGGCCCAATCCGGCGCGACCCGTCGGGCACGCACCAGGACGTCGATATCAGTCACCTGATTGAGCGTCACAACGTCGGCCTCCAGGCCGTCGATGATCGCCCGAGCTTGAACGCTGGAGCCGGCATGCGACTGCTCAATTTCCGGCTCGTTACCGGTACGTTGCCGCCAGACCCCGGCGAACGCGGCGTTGACGTCGCGGTAAAACTCGCGCGAGAGGTCGTAAGACGCATTCAGCAGCGTGTCGGCCTGAACAGAAAATGCCGCCACAGCAAATGCCACAAATGCCACAAGCGGATACACCGTGGCGAGTAACGGGTAACGCGTAACGCGTAACGGGTGCCGAGCAGGGTTCGGAGTTCGGGGTTTGGAGTTCGGAATTCGGAGAGGCATCCTGGGTGCTGGAGGCTGGTGTGAAGTGAAATGCCACGAGTAAAGAACGGCAACGCTGCCCGGCCGTCCCTTAATCTGTGTAGTCCGTGGATGTTCTCTCTCTCTTCTTCTGCGTTGTCTGCGTGTTCTGCGGATAATTTTTCTGCGTAATCTGTGGATGCTCTAAGCGCCGCCCAGGTAGGATTCGCGCACGAGGCTGCTGGCCCTCAGCTTGCTCGAGGCATCCTCAAGGATGATGCGGCCCGTTTCCAGCACGTAACCGTAATCGGAAATTTCCAGGGCGAGGTTCGCGTTCTGTTCCACCAGCAGGATCGTGATGCCGAGTTCACGGTTAATTTCAACGATCTTGGCGAAAATCGTCTTCACGAGGATCGGCGCGATCCCGAGCGACGGTTCGTCCAGCATCAGAAACCGCGGCTTGCTCATCAAGGCGCGGCCGATGGCGAGCATCTGCTGTTCGCCGCCGCTCAGGGTGCCTGCCACCTGGTGCTCGCGTTCTTTAAGCCGCGGAAAGGTGTTGAAGACGTAATCGTAATCTTTCTTCAGACCATCTTTGTCCGACCGGCGGTAAGCGCCCATCCGCAGATTCTCCAGGACCGTCAGGTTCGAGAAAATCATCCGGCCTTCAGGCACTTGCGTCACGCCGAGCGCGACGATCCGGTGCGGCGGACGGTTGGTGATGTCCTCACCTCCCAGCAGGATTTTGCCGGCGCGCGCCTTCAGAAGCCCGGAAATGGCGCGCAGGGTTGTCGATTTGCCGGCCCCATTGCTGCCGACCAGCGTGATGATTTTTCCTTTCTCGACCTTGAGGCTGATCCGGTGCAGTGCGGTGATCGAGCCGTAGGCGACTTCGAGGTCCTGGACTTCCAGCATGCTCAAGCTTCCGGTTCTTCGCCGAGGTAAGCCTCGATGACCTTCGGGTCCCGCCGGATGGCCTCAGGTGCGCCCTCGGCGATTTTGATGCCGTGATCGAGCACGTAAATGCGGCGGCAGATGCCCATCACGACCCGCATGTCGTGTTCGACGAGGAGCACGGAGATATCAAACTGCTCCTGGATAAATTCGATCAGGCGCATCAGGTTTTTCTTTTCGGTGGGCGTCATCCCGGCGGCCGGTTCGTCGAGGAGCAACAATTTCGGGGTGGTTGCCAGGGCGCGGACGATTTCCAGCCTCCGCTGGTCGCCGTACGGCAGGCTCTTGCACATGACGTCGCGGTGCCGGTCGAGGTTGAAGATTTTAAGCAACTCGAGCGCTTTCGCCTCAATTTGGGCTTCCTCGGCGCGGAATTTCGCGCCGCGCCACCAGGCATGACGCGGCCCGTGGGCAAGGTGCACATTGAACGCGACGCGTACGTTATCGAAGACGGTCAGCGAAGGGAACAGGCGGATGTTCTGGAATGTCCTGGCAATGCCTTTTGCCGTGATGACGAACGGTTTCAGGCCGTTGAGGCGTTCGCCGTTAAACACGACCTGCCCCTCGGTCGGTCGGTAAACGCCGGTGATCATATTGAATACCGTGGTCTTCCCCGCCCCGTTCGGGCCGATCAACCCCACCAGCTCCCGGGGACCAACGACCATGGAGAAGTTGGCGACCGCCGTCAGGCCGCCGAAGCGGATCGTGCAATTCTGCAGTTCGAGGGGTTTGCTCGTCATTTCGGCCGGGTGCGGATGAGGCGCCGGCGCACGGCGCTCGGATCGCCGAAGAGTCCTTCGGGCCGGGTGAGCATGAGGACTATCAGCAGCAATGAGTAAACGATAAGCCGGTTTTCCAGGAGGCCCTGGAACGCCGGCGGCATAAAGCTCGTGTGCGCCAGGGCCCGCAGAATTTCGGGCAGGATGGTGAGCAGGGCGGCTGCCAGGATTACCCCGAGGGTGCTGCCCATGCCGCCCAGGATGACCATGACCACCACGTCCACCGACCGGAAGAAATTGAAGCCTTCAGGCGTGATGAACGCTTTGAAATGGGCGTACAACGCGCCGGCGATGCCGGCGAAAAATGCTGCGACGACAAAAGCCGCCACCTTATAGCGGGTCGTGTTGATCCCCATGGCCTCGGCCGCGACCTCGTCATCGCGGACGGTTAAAAATCCGCGCCCGTAGGTGGAGTTGACCAGGCTCAGAACGGTGTAGACGCAGATGCCGGCCAGACCGTACGTCCAAAAGAGGTTCGTGTAATTGCCCCGGACGCTCAGGCCGCGCGCGGCGCCGAGAAAATCGGTATTAAGGATGGCCGTGCGGATAATTTCACCGAACCCCAGGGTCACGATGGCCAGGTAATCGCCCCGCAGCCGCAGGGAAGGAATGCCGACGAGCAAGCCGGCCAGGGCAGCCAGCAACCCGCCCAGCAGCATCGAAATGACCAGACAAAGGTTCGTGGCGACCGGGCCACCGATCCCGCTCAGCGCCCCGGCAATCACGGGATCCAGGTGGTTCGACCAACTGGCGGCCGTATAGGCGCCCACCGCCATAAAACCGGCGTGTCCAAGAGAAAACTGGCCGGTGTAACCGTTGACCAGGTTGAGGCTGACGGCGAGGATCACGTTGATGCCGATCGTAATCAGGACGTCATAGTAGTAGGCAAACGTTCCGGCGAGAACGCCTTCGGTGGTCAGAGATACGGCCAGCAGAAAAAGGAGAAAAGCCCCCAAGCTCAGGCGCGCCCGGCTCATACTTTTTCCCGTTCCACCCGTCCCAGCAAGCCGGTCGGCTTGAACAGCAGGATCACGATCAGCACCGCGAAAGCGATGGCATCACGCAACTCCGGCCGGAGGTACCCGACCACCAGGGTTTCCAAAATGCCGATGAGCAAGCCGCCGATGGCTGCTCCCGGAATGTTTCCGATGCCGCCCAGCACCGCAGCCACGAACGCCTTGATGCCCGGCAGGTTCCCCATCAGCGGCGTGATGGACGGCGAGTCGAGCGAGACCAGGATGCCCGCCGCCGCGGCGAGTGCCGAACCGAGCGCAAACGTAAAAGAGATGACCACATCGATGTCGACGCCCATCAATGAGCAGGCTGTGGGGTTGAGCGACAGCGCCCGCATGGCCATGCCCAGCTTGGTGCGCATGACGATGAACCGGAGCAGAATCAGGAGGACGATCGTGGAGATGATGATGGCCGCCTGGGTGGTCAGGACGGTCAGGTCGCCGAGTCCCTCAATGGGGTGAACCGGGATCAGCTGCGGGAAAGGTTTCGGTTCCGCCCCGAAGAAGTACTGCGTCATGTTCTGAATAAAGAGCGAGACGCCGATCGCGGTGATAAGGACCGTCAGACGCGGCTGGTTGCGCAGGGGGCGATACGCGATTTTTTCGATGAGCACGCCGATGATGGCGCAGATCGCCATCGAGATGAGCATCACCAGCCCGGCCCCGCACGCGATGATGAAAAAGTTCCGGGCCGTAAAGGCGTCGTACTGCTGCAGGGGGATGAACCGGGTAATCAGGGGGGCCACGAGGAACCCGGAAAAGGCGCCCAGCATGTAAATGTCGCCGTGGGCAAAATTGATAAACCGAAGGACGCCGTACACCATCGTGTAACCGAGGGCGATGAGGGCGTAGATGGATCCCAGGGAGATGCCGTTAAGCAGTTGCTGAAGAAAAAGGGTAATTTGTTCCATCAATCAAACACCAGCCCTGCGGATCTCCCCGATTCGTCCTTGGCCGCCATTCTCCCCGGGTGTTCCCCGCGTTGCAGCTTTACCAACCGGTCTCGGCCGGCCGGAACCGGACGATAAGATGTAAGTTGTGGATGCCAAGACGATCGAGGGGTATACGCGCGATATAGTCTCCCTGCAAGCCGGCAGGGTAATTCACTGTTAACGGATACTCTCCGGTCAAGACTCCATGCCCTTCACAATGGAGGCATTCGCAAGGCCCGACGTTCCCACGGCCGCCGCACACCCGGCAAATCATCCGTGCCGGCACCAGCAGGCGCACCGCCCCGCCCTCGAACGCCTGCCGGGCCGACAGCGGCACTTCCACCTGCAATCCTTCCATCCGCTCCGCTTTCGGCCGGGTCAGCCGGGTAAAATTGCTCCAGAGCCGTTCAAAGGTCTCCTCGAGGGAAGGGGAGCAAGTCTCGAACGACCGGAACAGCGAGATGTCTTCAAAACCCGCTGCCGATCGGGGCTCCGTCAACGGCTCAGCCTGCTGCCGGCGCAAGATCACGTCCCCCGATCTTCCCGGCCCGGCGGGACCGCGCCGGATCGGGATTTCATCGGCCCCACCGTCGTAGACAGCTCGCTGGGCCGGGTCGCTCAGCACGGCGTAAGCCTCCTGGAGTTCCCGGAACGGGGCACTGTCGCCGCCTGAAACGTCGGGGTGAACTTCCAGGGCGCGACGGTGGTAAGCTGATCGGATTTCGTCCGCAGTGGCTTTCGGGGTCAAACGAAGAATGAGGTAATAATCCTTCTTCATACCGCTCATCCGCTTCCGTTGTCTCTACTGCCAAAAAAGCGGCCGCTCGTGCTGCGGCGCACTTTATATATGTTGAGTGATCCGGCCTGAAAAATAAAGTTCGGAGTTCAGTCACACGGTCACACTGCGGGCACAGCGGAGAGGGCGGGCACAACGTAAGAGTTCACACGGCGAACACGGCGGGAAGAGGGGGGAAAGAGTTTGGAGTTCGGAGTTCGGGGTTCGGAGCTCGGAGGCGTCGTACAGCCGGATTCGATTTCCCGAGGGTCACGTTCACACGGTGCGAAGACCGAATCATCCGCAGAACACGCAGAAGAACGCAGAAAAAGATCCACGAAACCGGAGCTTGACACCGGCAACCGGCCCCCATGATGCCGCTCCGAACTCCGAACTCCGAACTCCGAACTCCGAACTC
>JAFBAP010000161.1 GCA_019247695.1 Verrucomicrobiota bacterium
CGCTTCGAACTCCGAACGCTTTTCCCCTTCCCCCTCTTCCCGCCGTGGTCGCCGTGGCTCGCCGTGTTCGCCGTGTGAACTCTTACGCCGCGCCCGCCCTCCTCGCTGCGGCCGCCGTGTGACCGTGTGAACTCTTACGTGGCGGCCGCCGTGTGACCGTGTGACCGGACCCTACCGCCTCTGCCCCCGCAGGTCCTGGTAGGCGGAACCGAGGAAGGCGATGGTATCGGTTGGCAGCATGGATTCTTCGGACTGCTCTCCGACGGCCAGTTCGGAAGCCCGGCCGCAAAGCCATGCCCCCAGCCGGGCGGCATCGTAGGGGGCGAGTTTGCGTCCCATCAAGGCGGTGCATACGCCGGTTAGGACGTCCCCGGAACCGCCCGTTGCCTGGCCCGGGGTACCGGTCGTGTTGTAACCGAGCGCTTTCCCGGCCTGGCCGATCACGGTCCGGGCACCCTTGAGCAGCAGGGTCACCGGCACCTCGCGCACGTATTCCTGGACGATTTGGGCGCGCGTTTTGCCTTCGGCCGGCCACAGCCGCGCCATTTCCCCGGGATGAGGCGTGAAAAGCCGCGGATGCGCGAGCGTACGCGGGTCGAACTTTTCCCGAACGATGAGGTTCAACCCGTCGGCATCCACCACCATGGGACCTGGAAAATTCTGGATGAGGTCGAGAAGTTCCGTTCCCCGTTCATGCCCGAGGCCGGGACCGAGGCCGAGGGAATCGAGCCGTTCATGAACGACCGAAGCGTAGGTCTCCACGGTTTTGATGATGATTTCGGGCGGCAAACTGACCGCCATCAAAGGATGCGTCTCCGGCAATACGTAAAGGTAGATCAACCCGGCTCCCGCTCGGGCCGCCGCCGTGGCGCACAACCGGGCGGCCCCGGGGTAATCCCGCGATCCCGCGACGATGCCGACGCGGCCATAATTTCCTTTGTGCGATTCGAAATGGCGCAAGGGGGCCAACTCGCGAAGATTTTCCGGATAGGAAATCAGGGGGCGATTGCGAGCCCCTTCGGGATCAGCGCGCTGCGCAAGCTCGGGTAACTCGACCACCTCGATCCGGCCGACAAAATCGGTGGCGTCATCGCGCACGAGCGCCGTTTTTGGAAACGTGATCGTAAGGGTCACGTCGGCGCGCACGCTTCCTTCATCGGCGGCCTCATCCGTGACGCCGGTGGGAAGATCAACCGCGTACACGCGGGCGCTGAATCGTTCGCGCAGCCCGTTGAGTTCTCCGGCCAAACGCCGTACATCGTCGTGCAAAGGCGCCCGTGCGCCTACGCCGAGGATTCCGTCCAGCAGGATCACCCGCGTTTGGGGCGGGAACGACGTGATCGGCTCCGGCTGCAGGACGGCTTTGGGCGCAAGATCCCGCCAGGGTGCGGCCGCCGTGGGTGAAAGGGCCTCAACCGGCGCGAGAAGACGAACCCAGATCCGCCAGCCCGCCGCGTGCAGGTGCAGGCCCGCCACGAAGGCGTCAGCCCCGTTATTGCCCTTACCGGCAAAGACGATGCAAATCCCGGGCGAACGCTCCTCGGCCAGGATCTTTCCGGCCACGCCCGCTCCGGCCTTCCGTATCAACCCCTCATTATCTACGCCCGCAGCAAAGGCGGTCCGCTCCAGTTCCTGGATTTCCGCAGAAGAATAGATGGTGCCAAGCATGGGAGGTGGGAGGGGACGAGTGTCGGGTGGCGGGTGTCGAATGGCGGGTAATGGAATGCCACAAATAAGGAATCAGGATACGTAACGTTGCCTCAATACCACGAGCTGAAGAATACCGGGATTTCGCGGATCAAAATCTTCCATTTGTGGCATTTGTGGAATTTTCTCTAGACTCTGGTTCTGAAATCCTTTGCCGGGACGAATTTGACCGTCTTTGATTCCGGTATTTTCATCGGCTGAAGCGTCTTCGGGTGAATGCCTGTGCGGGCTTTGCGCTCGACGATGCGGAAGGTTCCGAATCCGACCAGCTGTACAAGTTTATCTTTCTTGACGCCGGTCTTGATGGCTTGCATCACCGCGGAGACTGCGCGCTCCGCTGCGGCCCGGCTTGTATCGCTTCCAAGCTGTCTCCGGACCGCTTGCACTAACTCAACTTTGTTCATGGAATGTGTCGTGCCGGCCGCTTGCCTGCGTCGTTGAATGAAATTCTTCGACCCGCAGGCATAACGGAGCCGGGCGGGCGCTCGATTTGCCGGTCGTTATCACAACATTCGTTTCTTTGTGTCAATGCATTATTCTTTTGCGTATGGAACAGGAGCACCCGCCCGTCTGGCAGCGACTCGACCGGTACTTGTCCCAGACGCCGATGATCGACCCATCAGCGTACGTGGCTCCCGGCGCGACGCTGATCGGCGCGGTCACGCTCGGTGCGCGGTCAAGCGTTTGGTATCAAACCGTGGTGCGCGCCGACATCAACCGCATTGACATCGGCGCAGAAACCAACCTCCAGGATGGGTGCGTGCTCCACGTGGCGGATGATTATGCCCTCCGGATCGGCAACGGGGTAAATTGCGGGCACCGGGCGATTCTGCACGCCTGCACCGTTGAGGATCACGTGCTCGTGGGCATGGGGGCGTGCGTGATGGATGGCGCGGTGATCGGCGCGGAGTGCATCATCGGCGCTTACTCATTGGTCTTGAAGGGAACGCAAGTCGCGCCGCGCTCCCTGGTGTTGGGCAGCCCGGCCCGGGTCGTCCGGGAACTGACTGAAAGCGAGGTGGCCGGCATCCATTCGCTGGCGCAGAAGTACGTCGCCGTGGCGCGTCATTACCGGGAAGGCGGGGCGGGCTTCAGGCCGTCATAGTCGACTACCTTGAGCCGGCGCAGGTGTGCGCCGAGACGCGGAACGCAGTCGATCAACGCCCGCGTGTACGGGTGTTCAGGATGTTCGAGCACGCGGCCGGTATCACCGTGTTCGACCACCCGGCCGCGCCACATGACGACAATGCGGTCGGCTAAACCGTGGACGATGCCGAAGTTGTGCGTGATGAGCAGGATCGACATACCAAACCTCACCTTCAGCTCGCGAAACAGGTCAAGAATCTGTTTCTGGACGGTAACATCCAGCGCCGTGGTAGGTTCATCGGCAACCAGGAGCTGCGGACGCCCGCTCAAAGCCATGGCGATCATCACGCGCTGCTGCATGCCGCCGCTGAGTTGGAACGGGTAGGCGTGAATGCGTTTGGCCGGCTCCACGATACCGACCTGCTCAAGCCAGTGGATCGCCTCAGCCCGCAGGTTCCGGACGTCGGGCCGGTGCAGCCGGATGTTTTCGGCCAGCTGGCGCCCCACCGGGATTACCGGGTTCAAACTGGTGGAGGGTTCCTGAAAAACGTAGGCGATTTGTCCGCCACGGATCTGGCGTAACCGGCGCGACGCCATGTCCAACACCGATTCACCGTTCAGAAAGATGCCGCCGGAGCGGTAAACGGCGGGAGGCTGCGGCAACAGGCGCGTCAGCGCCAGGGCCGTGACGCTCTTGCCGCTCCCGCTCTCGCCGACGACCGCCACGGTTTCTCCCGGTTCTACCCGGAACGTCACCCGGTCCACCGCCGTGGTCTCGGCTGTGCGGGCACGAAAGTTGATAGAAAGATCCCGAACTTCCAACACGGAGGTCGGATAACGCCGGACGGAGCGGATGTAAAGCGCCGCCCAACAAGCGCCCTGCGTCACCCGCGGCGGCTTGCGCCCGTTCAAGCACCCGGGGTAAGAGTCCCTGTGAACACGATTATCCGCCTGCTGAGCTGGTGCCTCCTGCCGCTGCTGATCGCCTCCGCCCGCGCTAACCCGCCGGCCGAACTCGCCATCGGGATGGAACTTAGCTTTCCTCCGTTTGAAATGTTAGATGCTGCCGGCAAACCTGCAGGCGTCAGCCCGGAGCTTGCCAAGGCCTTGGGCGACTACCTCCAGCGGCCCGTCCGGATCGAGAACCTTCCCTTCGACGGGCTGATCCCGGCGCTGAAAACCGGCAAGATCAACCTCATCATTTCCTCACTGACCAAGACGCCGGAGCGGGAAAAATCGATCGACTTCAGCGACCCGTACCTGAAAATGGGCCTGGCGCTCCTGGTGCATAAAGATTCCCGCATCCAGTCAATCGCCGATGTTGACCAGCCGAACGTCAGGGTCGCAGTGAAGAAGGCGACGACCGCTCACATTTACGCGCTTACGCATCTCAAGAACGCCAGGATCCTCGTCTTTAACGACGACGCGAGCTGCGCGACGGAGGTGTCGCAAGGCAAAGCGGACGTAATGATCTATGATCAGATCTCGATTTTTCAGCACGCCAAAAAGTACCCCGACACCACCAAGGCCTTGCTCCAGCCTTTCCAAGTGGAGGAATGGGCCATCGGCCTCCGGAAAGGCGACGACGAACTACGAAACCAGGTTAACGCTTTTCTCAAACAGTTCAAAGCGGCGGGCGGCTTCGACGCGCTGGGAAACAAGTATTTTGCGGCAAACAAAAAAGCGTTCGAGGAAGCCGGCATTCCCTTCTACTTCTAAATGTCACAAATGCCACAAGCGGAAGGATGCCACCAATGGAGAAACCCGCGGCGTAAGATCACGCTTCGATCTGTGTTAATCTGTGTAATCTGTGGATGCTTTCCTTTTCTGGGTTCTCTGCGTGTTCTGCGGATACCTGTTTTTAATCTGTGGATCCGCCGTGGCGCCGTGTGATTCTCCTTGCCGCGGCCGCCGTGCGATCCAGCGTATGAAGCGAGGCCGGCCCACCCGGAAATGCACGATGGCGTGGCCCGTGGCGCACAAACAGCCTCCGAAAATCATGATCACGCCCGACACGTAGATCCAGAGCAACAGCCCCATGAGTGACCCAAACACGCCATAAACGGCGTTGGAATTAAACGTGTTCAGGTACCACGTAAGGGCAAACTGACTGAACTTTAACAGGACGGTGGTGATCATAGCGGGCATCCAGATGTGCCGCAGACGCGATCGATGTCGTGGCGCAAGCCGGAAGATGGTCAAGATTCCCAGGTACAACAAGATCGTCGGGAAAATCGCGGTGATGAGGTTCAGACCCACACTCAGATTCAGGGTAGGCCACCACATTTTCAGATGGTCAAAGATGGCGGGCGTCAGAACGCCGAGCCCCAGCGCCACCACGAAAATCACGGTCATCAGCAGGTTCTTGAGCGGCAGCCGCCACCAATCGTAATCCGGCTGTCTCCACGCGCGGTTGATGCCGATTACTAACGCCTGAAAAAAACGTAATGAACCCCACAGTAATGCGAAGATGCTGAGCAGCCCAGCGCGCCACCCGTTGTTCAAAACATTCAGCACCGTGTCGAGGAGCAGTGCCCGGTCATGCTGCTGAAGCGGGGTATACATTTCGAGCTGCGTGACGACCGAGTTGGCGGTCTGCAAAGGGTCGCGCACGAAGAAGGTTCCGACCGCGACGGCCAGCAGGATCAGCGGAAACAGCGAGAAGAACGCGTAATAGGCAAAGGAGGCAGCGCACTGCTCACCGTTGACGGCGTTGTAGCGATTGGCGGCCCGCTTCAGGCTACGCACAAAAATGTGAAATCGCCGCTTGATCAGGGGCGGCTTCTGTGGCGAGACTCGCGCAGGTTTGTTGGTCGAGGCGGGTTGGATCATCTGACGGTCAAATCACGTTAAGAAAATCGCACATCGCCGCAGCATGGCTGAACACAAAACCAAACGACGCCCGATAATTTTCCACGATCTTGGCGCATTGGCCCTGGTTTTCCTGCTCCAGGTTCCGTTGCTTCAGCCGCTTCTCTCTTCCCTTATGCAATTCGTGGGCGAGCATTTTGCCGGCGCTGCCAAAATTACGCTCTCCTACCGGGTCCAAAGCTCGACCTTTTCAAGCCTTACCCTTCAAGACGTGTCCGTCAGCCCGATGCCGGAGAACAAGGATTTCCCCATCGAACGGCTGCAGGCGAAAACGGTGGCATTACGTTACAACCTCATTGCCGCCCTGCACAAGGACTGGGCGCACGCGGTGCAGCTGGTCAGCCTGCAAGACGTGGACGTGGTGATCCGCCAGACGCCGCCACAGCCGAAGAAAGCAGGCGGCCCCCTCAAGTTTCCGGCGGTGATCCCGGAACAGGTGGACATTGACCACTTCAACCTGACGATGCAGCAAAGCGCCGGTGACGTGCAGGTGAGGGACTTGTTCCTGCACCTGCACCAGGACCAGCCCGGGAGTCTCGGCTGGCAGGAAGTTGCGGTGCCGGGCGTGGGTCACTGGAGCGACGTGCAGGCCGGTGTGACCAACCGGAACGGGGTGCTGGAGATTACGGGCCTAAACCTCGCACCGCTGGTTGACGTGGGCCGTCTTGCCCTGGATGTCAGCCGGTCGGCCGACGGGATCTTCGGGGCGGACCTGAACGGAACCGCCCTGAACGCCCCCTTGGAGCTGCACGCCGCCATCAATCAAGGTGATCTGACCGAACCTTCCGCCGTCAACCTTCGGCTCGGCCGCCTCGACCTGAGCAGGCTGCAGCCCGTCGTGAAACTGCCCGTAGCCGGAGCCGTGAGCGGCACGGAGGCTCAACTGACCGGCGACATCGCCCATCCGAACACCTGGAGCGGCCTGCTCCGGACCCGGGTTGAAAACCTGAAGTACCAGACCTACGAGGCGCAAGCCATCGGGGTCGACACGGAGTTTCATGGGGGCGCCGGTGAGATCCACCAGATCACCGTGCGTTCCGGCCCGAACGCGGTGCAGGTTGCGGGCACGTATCAGCTGCCGAATGACCTCGGCGACTTCCTCACACAGCTTAACCTGGATGCAGGCCTGGCGATTACCGCGCCGCAGCCGGAACTCTACGTGCCTGACCTGCACGGAAAGGTTGCAGCCGCCGGCTCGGTCGGGCTGCGGTCGGGTGCCTGGCAGGCCGTCATCGGGGCCAGGATTCAGGACCTGACGGCACAAGGGTTAGCCGTACCCGGGACGGCTGCGCACGTCTTCGCTGCGGGCCGGCTGCCGTTGGAACAGGACCTGTGGACCTCCTTTCAGGCGATCGTCCTGACGGATATTCAGAACGTGACTTTCAATCTGGTGCAGGTGCCGTCCATCACGGCAAACGTAGTCCTGCCGGGGACCGCCGAAGCCCGGCTGCAGGCCACCGTGCGCGCGGCGCAAAGCCGGATCGACCTGAGCGCCCAAACCCGTTTGCCGGCGGCCGGCGCGCCGTTTGACCCCAAGCAGGTGGATGCCGAACTGAACCTGGCGGTGCCGTCCGCGGCTGATTTTCTCAAGACCAGGCTCTACACCGGCGCGCTGGGTTTGGACGGGCACGTCGCCGTCCATGAGCTCAAACCGCAAGGGTCGGTCCGGTTGCACGGTGATCAGGTCACGTATGAAGGGGCCGCGCTGCAGGCGATCAATGCTAACGTGCGGTTGGAAGGAGATCAGGCTACCGTGGAGTCTGCCCGTATCCAGCTCGATGCAGCCAACTACATCGATCTGAACGGCAAGGCCGGCCTGAGCGCTCCCTACCCCTACCAGGCTTTCGGCCAGGTGTCCCTGCCGAAGCTGGATAACTTCAACCCGTTTCTGAAAGCGTTTAAACAACCGGAAGGACTGGCCGGCAATCTCCAGGCGACTTTTTCCGGCCGCGGGGATACCAACCACCTCGGGGGCCAATTCCAGGCGACGGGAGACAAGATCCAGTACCGGGGTCTTACGGTCCAAACCGTACAGCTTGCCTCAGCTTTGGCCGACAATCAGGTCCAGCTGCAAAGCTGTCACCTGGGGTTCGATCCGGGAAACACGGTGGATCTTTCCGGTAATGTGCAGGTGGCAGATCCGCGGCCGTTCAGCCTGTCGGGTCAGGTTCAACTCACTAACCTGGGTGCGTTTAACCCGGCATTAAAACAATTCGGCCAGCCCGAAGGTTTGTCCGGTTCACTCGGAGTGAACGCCACCGCAAATGGAAACCTGGCGGATGCACTCGCCTCGACCGCCGGCGTGACGATGAACGCGCGGCAGGTGAAGTACCGGGGGCTGACGATTCAAACTGCGGATGTGCAGGCGGGACTGGCAGACCGCAAGGTAAACGTCTCAACCGGCCGGATCGTATTCGACCAGAAGGACACGGTAGACGTACGCGGCGACTCTCAAGTGACCGAGCCGTACACCTACAATGCGGATGCGACGGTCGCGTTCCAGGACATCGGTTTTCTGAATGGCCTGGCGACGTCCTTCGGGCAGAACCTGGACCTGGCCGGCCGGTTGAACTTGAACTGGAACGGGCAAGGTGAGCTCAAGAACTCGACTGGAAAAGTCGAACTGCACGGCGACGGCCTGCGGGCAAAACCCGTTCAAGGCGTCAAGATCGACGTGGCCGGTAATTATCAGGGCTCGCACGTTGAGGTGCCGGCCCTGCAGGTTAACTCGCCCTATGCCGACCTGACGGCGGCGCTGCGGTTTGATCCCCAGCGGTTCGAGATCCCGAACCTGAAGGTAACCAAGAACGGCAATTTGATTACCGGCAATGCGGCGGTTCCGCTGGATCTTCGGCCCGGGGCTAAAGCGCCGGTCAGCCTCGATCAACCGCTCCAGGTGAGCCTTCAGGC
The DNA here is from genome assembly GCA_019247695.1 of Verrucomicrobiota bacterium. NCBI lineage: Bacteria > Pseudomonadati > Verrucomicrobiota > Verrucomicrobiota bacterium. Next base: position 8,575 of record JAFBAP010000161.1, read on the forward strand.
AGACAACGTCTCGATTGCCTCCTTGCAATCCGGAAAGCCGCAGGCGACAGGCTACGTCGGCTTTCATTTGCTGGTTTCGAAAACGCTACAGGACCCGTTGGTGAACATCACCACCACGGTCCGCGACCTGCGTTCGACGGCCGTATCATCGCTTTCAGCTGCGTCCAGTGACATCCAGATCCGGTTGGCGGACAAGGTTTTGACCGTGCAAGGCCAGGTCCGGCAGGCCGACATTCAGCCGATCCAGTTGCAGGGCCGGGTCCCCGTCGACGTCGGTCGGGTGATCGATAGCCGCCGTTTGCCTGACGACACGCCGCTGCAGTTCTCACTCCAATGGCCCAGTACCAACCTTGCTTTCGTGCAGAAGGTCGTTCCGGTTTTCCGCAGAATCGAAGGACGGGCCGGCGCCGATGTCAACGTAGGCGGCACCTTGAAGAAACCGGTGTTGGCCGGCGACATCACGGCGGATATTCCCAGGATCCAGGCGAAGACCGATGCGATCCCGCCGATCTCGAACTTTGTTACCCGGATCGGATTTCGACAGGATCACGTGCAGATTGATCAGTTGACGGGATTGGCCGGCGGCGGTGCCTTCCGGGTAAACGGCAGCATCAACCTGGCAGATGGCACCAACCCGAAATTCGACCTTACGACAACCGGCAACCAGGTTCTGTTTACCCGCAGCGACAACGTTATCGTGCGGGGCGATTTTGATCTGGCGATCCGGGGTCCGCTCTCCGGGGGCGAGGTGTCGGGAAGGGTGGGCGTGGTTGACAGCCGGTTTTTCCAGGACATCGACATCCTCCCGCTGAACCTGCCGGGCCGCCCTGCGCCCAAACCACCCGCGGTTCCGCGCAGCAATATCTCCATCACAACCCCCCCGTTGCGCGACTGGAAGTTTAACATCAGCGTCCAGACGCCTCGCCCGTTTTTGATCCAGAGCAACCTTGCCCGCGGCCGGGTGACCATCGATCTCCACGTGGGCGGCACGGGGCTGGCACCGGCGGTGACGGGCTTTGTCCGGGTAGATCACCTGACCGCGTCGTTGCCGTTCAGCCATCTCGACATCAACAACGGCTACATAAACTTTGCCCCGGGCAGCAACCCATTTGACCCGGTGCTTAACATCATCGGCACGTCGACCGTCCAGGACTACGATGTGCGGGTCCGGATTTTCGGGAGCTTGTCAAACTTCCAGATTCTCTTCGACAGCACGCCGCCGCTGTCGCAAGGCGACATCGCCACCCTCCTGGCCACCGGGGCGACGACTCAGGAATTTACCGAAAACCCGACCTTACTGGCCGGCCGTGCGACCTTCATCCTTGCCCAACAATTGCTGCACAAGGTTTTCAAGTTCAAACCGGGTGCCCAGGAGCAATCGTTTCTGGAACGGGTGCAGGTCAACATCATTCCCGGCAGCCGCCCGGGCACCCAGGATGTGAGCGCACGATTCGATCTGACGAAGGACTACCAATTGATTGGTGAGGTCGGTCAGGAAGGCGACGTCGGCCTCCGGCTGCGATACCTGATCCGGTTCCGATGAGACGCGCCACGTTCATCACGGCCGGATTAGTCCTGGGGGTAATTGCGATCAACCTGGCGCAAGCTCCGCCCTCGCCTCAGCAGGCAACGCCGCAGGAACAGAGGGCTGCCACCGTGCAGATCCAACCCACGCCCCCGCCGGAAATGGCGTCGCGGGTACGGTTTGCCGGTAATTACAGCTTCAGCACCGCTGACCTCACGGCGGCGCTGGCCGACTCGCTTCAGCAGATCAGGAACCAGGGTCTGAATCTGCCGCTGGCGGATGATGCGGCTTACTACCTCGTCGTGTTCTATCGCCGGCACGGCTACCCTGCCGCCGACGTGAAGTATAAGATCTACGGGAACGGCCAGTACCTGGAACTCGATATCCGGGAAGGACGCTACTATAACCTCGGGAATATCACGTTTGCCGGTGATAAAACGTTTCCACCCGCCACTCTGACCGAGTACATGGTCGGCACCACCCGCGCACGGTTCTCCGAGTTTCGGAAACAATTGCCGTACGTAGAAGCTGACCTCGTGACGGGGACGGGGCTGCTCCAGGGTTATTACGTCGCACAAGGCTTTCCCAAAGTGCAAATCGTCAAACTGGCGACGATCCCCGATGAAGCGCGGGACGCCGTCGACGCGGTGGTGACCATCAATGAAGGCCCCAGGTACTTTTTCGGACCGATCACCTTCACCAACGATCCGCAGGTTCCCACGACGCTTTTCTATGGGAAGATCAAGGACCGGACCGACCAGCCAAAGCCTTACTCAGAGGGCGAACTTACCAACCTACAGCGTGACCTGACGTTCATTTACAAGCAAGCGGGCCATTACCAGGCCACGGTGGAGCTGACGCCGGACTTTGCCCATGTGCAGTCCGGCGGCCGCGTCCCGATCCGCGTCAGTTCGGTGCCCGGACCGGTGTTCCGGTTCGGCGACATCGTGGTACGGCAGGGGCCCAGGGCTCACCTCAAGCCCGATTTTCTTCCAAAACGTTTCGCTGAACTGCAGGGTCAGACCTATAGCCCGGATACCCTGCGCAAGCTGGACGATTCGATCATCAGGACCGGGCTGTTCGATACCCTTGACATCCAGGAAACCACTGAACCTGACGACACGATCCGGCTGACGCTGGTGCCTCGTGAGGCGAGGGCGAAGGAGTTCAGCGTTTTCGGCGGTTTCCAAACGTTCTATGGACCGCTGGTGGGCGCCAGTTACCGCGACCTTGACGTCGGCGGTGAAGGGCACATCTTTTCGCTCACGGCGGAGATCACCGGCCGGGGTCCATCCGGGGAAATCTCTTACGAGGACCCCTGGTTCATGAACACGCCGAACCGGCTCCGGTTAGCGGTCGGGATTGACTCGAAGCAGCTGCAGGGTTTCACCTACACGAACGAATACGGCCGCATCAGCCTGACGCGGAAGTGGCAAACGATTTTCGAGAGCAGCGCGTACGTCGAATTTCGTAACACGAGCCTGAGCGAGGTTACCATCGAGCCGTCGTTTCTCACCGGCCCGACCAGTTATCAGGTGCTGGAGGCAGGAATCAACCAGACGATCGATCATCGCGACAACCCGATCAACCCGCACAAAGGCTGGATCCTGGTCCTCACGGCCGCCGCCTGCGAGCCTACCCAAGGTGCCGGCGCCTTCCTGCGCTTGACGGAACGGTTCACGTACTTTGTCCCGCTCGGCAAGAGCCTGCTGGCGGCGGGGGTGCGTTTCGGCATGATCGCCACGACGTCCGGCGGTACGTTCGATCTTCCCATCACGGAACGGTTTTTCAGCGGCGGCGCTGACACCGTCCGAAGTTTCGTCGAACGGGACCTGGGCCCCCACGATGCGAACAATAACCCGATCGGCGGCCTCGCCCGTTCGGTCTTCAACGTCGAATACGATTTTCCGATCGTGGCTGACCTGGTCGGGGCTGCTTTTTTCGACGCGGGCGGCCTGGGCTCGTCGCCTTTTGACAACATGAGCACAGCCATCGGTGCCGGCGTGCGCTATAACCTGCCGATCGGCCCGTTGCGAGTCGACTACGGGATCAACCCGAACCCGCGCTACCGCCCTCTTTCGCGGAGCCGGGATGATTTCGGGGCCTTCCAGCTCAGTTTCGGGTTCGCGTTTTAGCCGAAACGTCCCGAGATGTAATCCTCCGTCTGTTTCTGGCCCGGGTTACTGAAAAGCTTGTCGGTGCGGTCGATCTCGATCAAGCGTCCAAGGTAAAAGAACGCGGTCATGTCCGAAACCCGGGCCGCCTGTTGCATGTTGTGGGTGACGATCACGATTGTGTATCGGTCCGTCAGGGTGCAGATAAGGTCTTCCACCTTGGCCGTCGCGATGGGGTCAAGCGCTGAACACGGTTCGTCCATTAAGATCACCTCGGGTTGGACCGCAACGGCGCGGGCGATGCACAGGCGCTGCTGTTGGCCGCCCGAAAGGCCAAGCGCGCTGGTGTGGAGCCGGTCCTTCACCTCATCCCAGAGCGCGGCTCCCCGCAGGCTGCTTTCAACCGTTTCGTCGATCACGCGTTTGTCGCGTACCCCGGAAATCCGCAGACCGTAGGCGATGTTTTCGTAAATGGACTTTGGAAAGGGGTTTGACTTCTGGAAAACCATACCGACGCGCCGGCGCAACTCAATCACGTCAATGGCGGGGTCGTTGATGTCCGTTCCCTGAATCCGGATGGCGCCCGCGGTGACCCTCGCGTGATCGATCAGATCGTTCATCCGGTTGAAACAGCGCAGCAACGTCGATTTGCCGCACCCGGACGGCCCGATAAAAGCCGTTACCTTCCGTTCCGGAATTTTAAGGGTGATGCCGTGGAGGGCCTTGGTCGGCCCGTAATTAAAATCAACGCCATCCACGTCGATAACGACCTTGTCGGCTGGACCGGCCGGCATCGTGGCCGCGGTAAGCAACCCGGGTTTCGCGCTCGCGTTTCCGGTTCCGGTTGTTCTTTGGGCGGTTTGAGCGTCATCCATAGCGGCGGCAGGTCATTAACGTTCGCTACGCTAGGCCAAATGCGTGCCTCGCGCCATCAATTCAGTGTCGGTTGCCAGTCACACGGCGCCACAGCGGAAAGATAAAATCATCCGCAGAACACGCAGAAGAACGCAGAAAAGAGGAAACATCCACAGATTACACAGATTGACACAGATGAAGAGGACCCGGCGGCAATGCTAAGCTTGACACTCGCACCCACCCCCATGCTGCCACTCCGAACTCCGAACTTTTTCCCCTTCTTCCCGCCGTGGTCGCCGTGGTCCGCCGTGTTCGCCGTGTGAACTCTTACGCTGCGGTCCCCGTGTGACCGTGTGAACTCTTACGTTGTGCCCGCCAAACCCGCCGTGCCCGCCGTGTGATCAAGCGTCTGCATCGAACGCTTCGGGGAAGAAATGCGCGAACGCTTCCATGACCCCATAGCCGTGGGCACCTTCGGCCACGTACCCTTCGCCTGAGCTGACCATGTTTTTCACTTCCGTGACGCTGTTGGCCGGGCACGCCAGCCAGTGCGCGCAATTTCGTCTGAGCATCGGCAGGTCATTGAAATTATCACCCGCTGCAAACGTTTCCCCGGGGTTGATCGTGAGCACCCGTTGCAGTTCGTTGAGGACGCTGCCTTTGTCGTAGGCACGGTGGCAAAACCGGAGGTAGATGTTGTTGCGCTGGCTTGAAAAATCCGGGCAGCACACCTGCCGGCAGGCGATAAACTCCTGGACGCGGTCCATCTCCTCATTCGTCTTGGCTATCACCCCGACCAACAATCCGTCCTCGTAGTATGGCCGCGCCTCCGTGTCGCGCTCCAGGAAACGACGAATCTCGTCGAGGAGGGGTGTCGTCTTGCGAAAAAGGTCAGCGTGAGCGCGGTGGCACCGCTCGTTCCAGTCGCCGACGTCCACCCACTGCCGCCCTTCCCACCGGTATACCTCGCGCTCGGCCGTCAACGCATAATCCGGCACGAACGGAAAAATCCGCATTGCCTGGTCAACCAGCGGCACCGTACGGCCGGTATTCAGGGCTATAAGTACGCCCCGCTGGCGGAGGCATTCCAGGCTCGGGATCAGCCCGGAAGCGATTTCCGGTTGGGTTCCGTTCCATGGCCCGATCAGGGTGCCATCAAAATCGAGGCTCAGCAGTTTCAAACCGTTCATGTTTTTTCAGGCTCGCCATCCCGGAAGGGGATACGCCCGCCGGTCGCCGGTCAGCCGTTCGTTACCGGGGCGACAGGCCCGAGACTGCATCAAAGATTCCATTGACGATTGAATACGCGATCAGGCCGACCATGCCGGCCATCACGAAAATAATCACGGGCTGAACCAGGGCGGTAAGCCGTTGGATACGGAGATTCAGCTCTTTATCGTAACGGCGGCCGACCTTATCGAGGGCCTTGGCCAGGTCGCCCGTTTGCTCGCCCACGGTCACCATATCGATAAACAGCGGCGGAAAACTGCCGATCCGCTGGAGCGCGCGCGAGAGCGAACCACCCTCACCGACGATCTCGACGACCTGATTCATCTGCTTGCGCAGGTACAGGTTCCCGGTGGCGTTGTTCATCAACCGCAACGCGGTCAGCAGCGGAATCCCGTTTGCGATCAGGTTGGCCATGGTTTGGGAAAACTGGGTGTAGAAACGGCCTTTCAGCACGGCGCCGAACAGCGGAAGCTGCAACTGCACCCGGTGCCACCAGGCTTTGCCCGGCGTGGTATGGATAAAGCGGTAAAAGCCGACGATGACGGCCACCGCGCCGCCGAGCATCGCCCACCAGTACTGCGAAAAAAATGCGCTCGTCTGGATCAGCAGTCGTGTGACCAGCGGCAGCTCTTTACCCGTTTTCTCAAACAGGGTCGTCAATTGCGGCACGAGGTAAGTCATGAACAGAAAAATCAGGCCGACGCCCAGGACAAAGATAAGGCCCGGGTAAATCAACGCTGAGACCACCTTTTTCTGCAGGTCATCAATCGTGACCAAAAAATTGGCTTGCCGTTTGAGTAACTGCGGCAGGGAGCCGCTGATCTCCCCGGCCGCGACGAGGTTGCAATAAAGGTCGCCGAAGTTCGGCGAGACCTGCCGCAAGGCATGGGAAAGGCTGCTCCCCTCACGAACCTGGTGCCGCAATGCCGCCGCCACATTCTTGATGCTGGAGAGCTCCTTCCGATTTTCCATTACCCGGAGGGCAGGCTCCAGTTGCAGGCCGGCGTCCAGCAGGTCACTCATTTCTTCCGTAAACAAGATGATCTGGCCCCGCGACAACCGGATGCCGCGCACGGGGGCCGCCGCGGCGGGCTTTTGGTCGGGTACGGGTCTGGCCGCGGACCGGGGCACGGTCGCCGTTGCGGTTGCGCTTGCCCTTGCCCTTGCGCTTGCGGCTGATTCACCCAATTCCAGGCGGACGGGCTGGAGCCGTTGGCGGTCCAGCTTACGAAAAGCATCGGACCGATCTTTGGCTTCGACCTCGCCGGCGAGGCGACGCCCGTCGTGACTCATCGCGATATAATGAAAAACGGCCATGGCCTGAAAACCCTATTCATCCACCATTTCCAGGTCGGCAGCCGTCACCCGGACCACTTCCTCCACAGTGGTAAGACCGACAATCGCCTTTGACCACCCGTATGGCCGCAGCGGCACCATGCCTTCCTCGATGGCGACCTGCCGCAGCACCGAAGCCGGCCGGTTCTGTGTAATCAAATCCTGCATCTGCTGGGAAACGACGCAAATCTCAAAGATGGCGGCCCGGCCTTCATAACCGGTGTGACGGCAATGCTCGCAGCCGACGGCGCCCAGCAGTTTGCCGGCGTGCTCCACCGGGAACCCGATCTGCCGGAGGTAACCGGGAGAATGTTCCACCGGCTTTTTACAACGGCTGCAGAGGACGCGGACCAAACGCTGGGCGATAAAGGCGCGTACCGAATTCGCCACCAAAAAGGGCTCTATGCCCATATCGACCAAGCGGGTAATGCCGCCGATCGCATCGTTCGTGTGCAAGGTGCTGAATACCAGGTGACCGGTGAGCGCACCGCGAATGGCGATCTCAGCGGTCTCGCGGTCACGCATTTCCCCCACCATGATGACGTTCGGATCGCCGCGAAGAATGCTGCGCAGCCCATTGGCAAACGTCAGGTCGATTTCCGGTTTTACCGCGATCTGGATGACGCCCGGCAGTTTGTACTCTACGGGATCCTCAATCGTAACGATGCGGCGTTCCTTTGTGTTAAGGCTGGCGAGGAACGTATACAGCGAAGTGCTCTTGCCGCACCCGGTCGGCCCGGTCAGCAGGATAATCCCATTCGGCATCGCCAGCAGGCTGCGGATGCGCGCCTGGGCTTCGGCATCCAGGCCGAGCCGGTCGAAAGTAAACCGTTCCTGGCCGAGAAGACGCAAGCTGACGCTCTCACCGGCCACCGAGGGAATCGTGGCGACGCGAACATCGATCGGTTTGCCTTCCAATTCCAGGTTGATACGCCCGTCCTGGGGCAAACGGCGCTCGGCAATGTCCAGGTGCGCCATGATTTTAAGTCGCGATATCACCGACGCCTGCAGAACCTTGATGTTGGGCGGCACGGGAACTTCGTGCAGCACGCCGTCAATCCGGTACCGGATCCGGAGTTCGTCGGCCAAGGGTTCGACGTGGATATCGGTCGCGCGCTGATCGAGAGCTTCGCGCAGAATCTGGTTAACGAATTTGACGACCGATGCTTCCGAGTCTTCGAGGTCAAGGACGTTGGTTTCCTGTCTGACCTCCGAGCCGTCGTCTTCAACGGTTCTGCCCTCCAGGAGCGCCTCGAACGTTTCCGCGCCGACGCCGTACCCCTGCCGTAACGCCTGTAAAAGCTGGGTGCGGGTCGCCATCACGTAAAAAATCCGTTCCGGCAACGTGGAAGCGAGCGTCTGCCGGGCCAGCAAATCAAACGGGTCGTAGATGGCAATCCAGATGCCGTCGTCGTTGAGCTGGAGCGGCACGACGTGATGGCGAAGGGCGATTCTGGCCGGGACCTTCTCGCGAAGGGGTGCGGCCACCGTCGTGATCGGCTCGTTCCACCACGGAATTTCGAGCCAGTTGGCTAATCCGCGGAGAAACTCCTGTTCGTCGACGAGCCTGCTGTCGAGGATCGTGCGTATAAATGATTTCTGGTCCTCAGACGCCTCCTGGGTCACCTCGCGAAAACGAGCGGAATCCGTACAGTGGCTGACTTGAGCGATTTCTGAGAGCGATTCAAGTAAAGGCATGCCGAAAAGCGGCTCAAGATTAGTCCACCTCGCGACGGAGCGCAATGCGGCACAGGCGGCCTCACGCGGGAACGAGGCCTCACGCGCGGCCCGCGGCGGCATACAAGGCGCGACGCATTTCGGCTTCCGGCACCGGTTCTCCAAACCAATGGCGGAACGCGGCCGCTCCCTGGTAAAGCAGCATGGCGAGCCCATCAGCGGCAACGGTCCCGCGGCTGCGGGCCCAGGCTACCACGGGCGTCGGGTCACGCCGGTAGACCATATCGAAAACGCGGTGATCGCTCTGCAGCCAGCCCGGGTCCCACCCCAGCGGGGCTCCGTCAAGCCCGAGTGAAGAAGCGTTGATCAGCAGGCGTGATTCCGCCACCGCCCGCGGCAACCCGTCCCAGCCGTGGAGCCGGAGGTTGGTCAGGCCGGCGAGCGCAGCCCGCAGCGGTTCCAGTTTCTCAGGGGTCCGATTCACCAGGACCAGCTCGGGTACGCCGATTCGCGCCAGGTACCGTGCCGCAGAGCTGCCGGCACCGCCCCCTGCACCGATGATGGTGACAGGCGCCAGGTTCCAGCCCGCCCCGAACGCCTCATCCAGAGCGCGATGCAGGCCGGCGCTGTCAGTATTGAACCCCGCCAGCCTTCCCTGACGGCAAACCACAGTGTTGATGGCGTTAAGCCATCGCGCCTCCGCATCGATCTCGTCGACCAGGTTCACCGCCGCGAGCTTAAGCGGCAGCGTCAGATTCCAACCAAGAAACCGGTCGTGCAAATACCGGAAGGCTTCCGCCAGCTCCGTTTCACTCACCCGCAGACGGCCGTACCGGTGAGCCAGACCCCGCGCGGCGAGCGCAGCATCGTGCATTACAGGGGAAAGCGAATGCGCAATCGGGTCACCCAGGACGGCCAGGCTCGTCCCGGGTTCCAGCGAACGGACCTGTTCCAAGAACCTGTTCAAGCCTGCGCTCCGCAAAATCGCCGGATGGTGCGCTCCAGCCTCGAGAGGACCCGGTCACGCCCGAGGACCTCAAGCATATGGTACAGGCTTGGGCCGATGGTTCGCCCGCTGACGGCAACCCGGGCCGGGTGGATGAACTCCGCCGCTTTGAGCCCGGCCGTGGCCGCCACACGTCTCAGGCCGGTTTCGAGGGCGTCAGCGCTCCAGTCCGGCGTTTGCCGGAAGGCGTCAGCCAGTTGCGCCAGACGGTCCAGGGCACCGGGTTTCCCCAATACCTTGGTCACGGCCGCCGGGTCGTAAGGGTAAGCGTCCATAAAAAAGTAATCCACCCATTCCGGAACTTCGCGGAACAGCTTGACCCGTTCCCGAACCAGGGCAAGCACCTGAAGGAGATAATCTTTGTCCGGCGTCTTGATGTTCGCACCGGCGAGAAACGGCCGGCTGAGCTCGCAGAAACGCTCCAGGGACATCTGGTGCACGTACTGGCCGTTGAGCCAAAGACATTTGTTCAGGTCAAAGGCCGCATTGCGCCGGTTGACCTTGCCCAGGTCGAAGAGGGCAATGACTTCGTCGATCGGGAGCATTTCCCGGTCATCCTTGGGAGACCAACCAAGCAGACAAAGGTAATTGCGCACCGCCTCGGGCGCGTAGCCCTGTGCGATGTAGCTGCCCACGCTTGCCCCTTCGTCGCGCTTGCTCATCTTCGAGCCGTCCTGGTTGAGGATCAACGGGAGATGCGCGAACCGTGGCGGCTCGTGCTCAAAGGCATGGTAAAGCTCGATGTGTTTGGCGGTGTTGCTGAGGTGGTCTTCGCCCCGGATCACGTGTGAAATCCGCATCTCAAGGTCGTCGACCACATTCGCAAAATGAAAAATCCAGGAGCCGTCCGGCCGCCGGATGGTCATGTCCGGCTCCTGACTGCGGTCGAATTCGATCCGGCCGCAAATCTCGTCCTCGACGACCACCGGCCGGCGCGGAGACCGGAAGCGCACCGCGCCCGCGTCTTCGTAAGTAAGGCCTTTCTGTTCGAGCACCTTCAGGTAACGATGATAAACATCGTTGCGCTCGGTCTGATGGTACGGACCGAATGGACCGCCTTTGTCGCCGCCCTCGTCCCATTCCAGCCCCAGCCAACGCAGGCCGTCGTAAATGATCTGCACGGCGGCCTCTTTTTCACGGCTTTTATCAGTGTCCTCGATTCGCAGGACGAAGGCGCCGCCGGTGTGGCGCGCAAAAAGCCAGTTGAAGAGCGCTGTGCGCGCCCCACCCACGTGCAGGTAGCCGGTCGGTGAAGGTGCAAAGCGAACGCGAACAGGACGGCTCATGGCGAACTACTGATCCAGAAGAAACAAAACGTCCACAGATCCTGCGGATTATTTGGATTGACACGCAGAAAAGAGGAAACATCCACAGATTACACAGATTGACACAGATTAAGAGGACCTGGCGCCAACTCTAACCTTGACGCTCGCACCCACCCCTCATCATGCCACTCCGAACGCCGAACGCCGAACGCCGAACGCCGAACGCTTTCCCCCTCTTCCCGCCGTGGTCGCCGTGTTCGCCGTGTGAACTCTTACGTGGTGCCCGCCTCCTCGCTGTGCCCGCCGTGTGACCGTACCCCGAACTCAATTTAGGTTGCCCGCATTACGATTTCGAAGGAGGTTGCCGTCCCATGAATCGCATAGTCGGCCTGGAAACGGAGTACGGGTGCCTCATCTCAGAAGATCAGGCACAAAGCCAGGCAGACGCCTGGCCCGTAAAAACGAAGAATTATCTGTTTCGCAAATGTAAGGTCGGCGCCATCGATCTGCACTATCGTGATTACGAAGAACCGCCGGGCAACGGCGGTTTTTTACTGAATGGCGGGCGGCTGTACCTCGACATGGGTCATTTGGAATATTCATCGCCCGAGTGCCTGAATCTGAGGGACCTGGTTGCTTATGATCTGGCCGGCGACCAGCTCCTTCAGCGGGGATTAAGGGAAATGAACGCGGCCGGCCAGGTATCTTTTCTGAAGAACAACATCGACCATCACACCGGCGCGACGTTCGGGTGTCACGAAAATTACCTGATGCGTCGTGAGGCGCAGTTCACCCCGGAGATCCTGTCCTCATTGCTGGCGTTCCTGGCAACCCGCCAGATCTTTACCGGGGCGGGCCGGGTCGGGCAGGCAAACCCGCTGGCGTTCGATTTTGAAGTGCCGGACCGTCCGGGCCACGTGCCATTCCAGATGAGCCAGCGGGCGGATCACATCGTTAATGACATCTACCAATGGGTCCAGTTTAACCGCGCGATCATCAATGCGCGCGACGAGCCGCTCGCCGATTACCGCAAGTACCGGCGGTTGCACCTGCTGATCGGCGATTCCAACATGAGCCCCTTCGCGACTGCGCTGAAGGTCGGGACCACCGTTTGCATCCTCACCTTGCTCGAAGAGGATCTGCTGCCCCGGGGACTCGGGCTGCGGGACGCGGTGCTGGCCACCCGCGAGATCTCCCGCGATCCGGACGGCAAATGGCTGGTCGAAATGGATGATGGGTCGCGCCAGGACGCGCTCGACATCCAGTACCAGTTTCTGGAACAGGCTTACCATTACCTCGCCGGCCAGGATGAAGAAACCGATTGGTTGCTCGAAAGCTGGGGGTTCACCCTGGATGCAATCCGTAATAAGCCCGAACTATTGATCGGCGGTGTCGATTGGATCTCGAAACGGTGGCTCCTCACGATGTTTATGGAGGAGCAGGATCTGAGCTGGAATGACCCCTGGCTGCAGAGCCTGGACCTCGAATATCACAACATCAACCCGGAACGGGGCCTTTTTTACGCATTAAAGCCGGCCAAGGCCATCGGCGAGTTCAATGCCAGCGTCCGTCGCGACGACGCGACGACGGTGCCGCCTGCCAATACCCGTGCGGCCGGACGATCCCAGGCCGTGCAGACGTTCCAGCAGCGCGATTTGCCGTACATCATCAATTGGGATTCGGTGGCCCTGGAAGGGCAAGATTACCTGCCGATGCCTGATCCGTTCAAAACTTACGTGGATGATGTCGACTTTTTCCTGAAGTAAGGTCTTTTTACTATCCAACTATGCGATTTCTTTCTTGTCTGCCGTCTCGAGCAGGCTTGCCCGGCAAATGCAGATTCCAGGTCCTCGCAACGGCCCTTCTGACTTTCTTTTGCATCTTGCAGACACATGCCCAGGTGTTGAATTGGAAAACTGATTTGAGGCAGGCGCAAGCTGCGGCGGCCGAGTCGAAGCGCTTCATTCTCCTCGATTTTACCGGCTCCGACTGGTGCCCATGGTGTATCCGGATGGATAAGGAAGTTTTTGAACGGCCCGCTTTTGCCGATTTCGCGGCCAAACACCTGGTGCTGGTGAAGCTGGATTTTCCCCGCGGCAAACCGCAACCGGCGGCCGAAAAGCTGCAGAACGAGCAACTCGCGCAAAAGTTCGGAATTCAGGGCTATCCGACGTACGTGCTCTTGGATTCGACGGGCAACGAGGTCCGGCGACAGGAAGGGTACTTACCCGGTGGCCCGGTTGAGTTCATTCGGTGGGTTGGTCTACCCAGCCCGGCGGGGAACCGGGTCAGGTGAGGCGACGAGCATAGCCGCGTTGCGCCATGATCAGAACTTTGCCTGCGCTCCTGACGGATCTGTACGAGCTCACCATGGCCTATGGCTATTGGAAAGAGGGAATGAGTGATGATGAAGCCATCTTCCACCTCTCGTTCCGGAACCAGCCGTTCGGGGGTGGATACACGGTGGCCTGCGGTCTCCAGGATGCGATGGACTACCTGGAGGAGTTCCGCTTCGATCAGAGTGACCTCGGATACCTCGGGTCCCTTACCGATTCGGACGGTCAGCCGCTTTTTTCGCCGGATTTCCTCGAGTTCCTGAGCCGGTTCGAGTTTAGTTGCGACGTGGATGCCGTTCCGGAGGGAACGGTGGTTTTCCCCCACGAACCGTTGATCCAGGTCAGGGGGCCCTTGGTGCAGGCCCAGCTTTTCGAGACTGCGCTGCTTAACATCATCAATTTTCAGACCTTGATTGCCACGAAGGCCGCCCGGGTCTGCGTGGCCGCCAAAGGCGCGCCCGTGCTGGAATTTGGGTTGCGGCGTGCCCAGGGTCCGGATGGCGCGCTTGCCGCCAGCCGGGCGGCCTACATCGGAGGCTGCTCGGCGACTTCAAACGTACTGGCCGGAAAGGTTTTCCAAATTCCCGTGCGCGGCACGCATGCGCATAGCTGGGTGATGTCATTCTCCGATGAGCGGGATAGTTTTGAAGCTTTTGCGGAGGCGATGCCGGGCAATTGCGTGCTGCTGGTTGATACTTACAATACCTTTCAGGGAGTCCGGCACGCCATCGAGGTTGGACGTTCGCTCCGGAAACGGGGTAAGGATTTGCTGGCCATCCGCCTGGATTCGGGCGACCTGGCCTACCTCAGCGTGGTCACACGGCGGATGCTCGATGAATCCGGCTTTCATACCACCCGGATCCTGGCCAGTAATGACCTCGACGAGTACATCATCAGCAGCCTGCACGAGCAGGGTGCCCGGATCGACATCTGGGCGGTCGGCACCAAGTTGGTGACCGCGTACGACCAACCGGCGCTGGGCGGAGTGTACAAGTTGAGCGCCACACGGAAAAAGGGCGGCCCGTGGCACTACAAGGTCAAATTGTCTGAACAGGCAGCCAAAATTTCAACGCCGGGCAGACTCCAGGTCCGGCGTTTCTCATCGAAAGGCACCTACACGGCCGACCTGATTTTCGATCAGCTCAAAGGCGTTGAGCCCTCTCGCACGATGGTGGATCCTGCGGACGTCACGATCCGCCGGCGCATCCCTGAGGATGCAGAGTACCGCGATTTGCTGGTGCCGATCTATCGGGGGGGCCGACGCGTCTACGAGTCACCTGGCATCCACGAGATGCAGGCGACCGTGCGCCAGGAACTCGACCGCCTTTATGCGGGCGCGAAACGTTTACTCAACCCGCATCTTTATCCGGTCGGACTGGAAGCCGGGCTGCACGAGATGAAGACTCAGCTTGTCACCAGCCTCCGTGCCTCGGAAGTCATCGAGTTACACTGAGAATGCCACGGCAGAGAATGCCACAAATGGTAGAGGGTGGCGGGTAACGAGTAACGAGTAACGAGTGCCGGGTGTTGGGTAAAGTTCGGGGTTCGGAGCGGCAGAGAATGCCGCAAATGACAGAACGCCCATTGTTCGTGGCCTTCCTGGAGCGCTTCGACTCGTGGCATCGGGCCGATGCCATCGATGACAGAACCAGAAGAACGCAGCAACGTAATCCCCGGTAGATGTCATTTCAGGAGCGAACGCCGCAATTCGGGTCCTCCTTCATTTGCGGCATTCTCTGCCGCTCCGAACCCCGCTTTTTACCCGGCACCCGACACTCGTTACTCGTTACTCGTTACTCGTTACTCGTTACTCGTTACCCGCCACCCTCTTCCATTTGCGGCATTCTCTGCCGTGGCATTCCATTTGCGCTCAGAACCGATGGTGCCGCCTGCTTGTCGTTTCGGCGTAGCGATCCGAAGCCCGGGAAAGCGGGGCGTGGAGTTCCGGCACGGAGGGAATTCCGGCGTCGCCCAACCGGTACTGTTCCTTGATCCCGTCGGCGATCGCAGCGGCGACGCGCTCGCGGAAGGCCGGATCGGCCGCACGGCGATTATCCTCCGGGTTGGTGATGTAGGCGCACTCGACCAGGACGCACGGAATTTCGGGGTTGCGCGTCAGCCGGAGCCGGCGACGGATCACGCCGCCGTAACGCTGGCCCGTTTCGGCCGAGACCGAACGCTCAATCCGGGTCGCCAACCCGTGGCTATCCGCGCGCCAGTAGTAAGTTTCGACCCCGTTTGGGCTTGAGCCGCCGGTTGCGTTGTAGTGAACGCTTACCAGGATCGTTCCGGAGCCCCGGCGGTTCGCCATCGCGACGCGGTCGTCGAGTTCGACGAAGCGGTCGTCTTCCCGCGTCATCGGGGCCCGAAACCCGGCCCGCCGCAACCTGCTTTGGAGTCGCCGCGCCGTGTCCAGCGTTAGATCCTTTTCCCGCAGAGCGTTTGGCGCATGCCAGCCGGTTGTGGCTCCGTTGTCCTTTCCGCCGTGCCCCGGGTCGATGAGGATGGTGTTGAAAAACCCGCGCGCCAGCCGGGAAGTAGACGGCCCTACCTCACTGCAGGCGGCTAAGCCTGAAAGCATCACTGCCAGTAACCAGCGAACCTCCCAACGATCGGTAAACACGGCGGAATGTAGCACCCAATGGCCAGGTGAAAAGGCGGCGTTGTTTTGCCATTTCAGGGCGGCCCTGGTAGCCTGAATCGGCAGGGCATATCATCGGACCGGACAACGGCGGTGCCCCTGCTAGCTGCCATGAATACGACTGGTTCGGTTTTGCTTGTGGTTGACGTGCAACGCGATTTTCTGCCGGGCGGCGCCCTCGCAGTGCCGCACGGGAATGAAGTGGTTGGAGTGATCAACGGGCTTGTGCCGCGGTACGAAGTTGTCCTGGCCACACAGGATTGGCATCCGCCCGACCATTGCAGCTTCGCGGCCAATCACCCGTCTCACGTTCCTGGAGAAGTGATCGAGTTCGGCGGGGTCAGCCAGATCCTGTGGCCGGTCCATTGCGTGCAAGGCTCGCCCGGAGCCGATTTTGCCCCGGGCCTGAAAGTCGATCGGTTCCGGAAAATATTTCACAAAGGCATCGATCCGGCCGTCGACAGCTACAGCGCATTCTTCGACAATGCGCGCCGGCGTTCGACCGGTTTGGGAGAATACCTTAAAGGCCAAAATCTGGCGGACGTCCACGTGTGTGGCCTGGCGACCGACTACTGCGTGGTCTGGTCGGTCCTTGACGCACTGGACCTCGGCTTCAAAGTCACCTTGATCCGCGATGCGTGTCGCGGCATCGACCTGCAACCTGGAGATTCGGAACGTGCCCTGGCGAAAGCAGCCTCCGCTGGTGCCCGGCTGACAACCTCCGGCGAATTGGGGTACGCTGAATAGTTACCGGGGCCGGTCAAGCGGTAGAACTTCGCCAGTTGTCGGGGGGAGTAGAAAAAGAACGAGCCCCGGGGTCCTTGTTGAGGACCCCGGGGCTCATCGGTTCTGGCAGCGGCCTGCGCTCGCACCCCCTCACGCGCCACTCGCCCTCGGGGCTGCGGCCTTTCACGGCCGCCGTCGGCTAGCCAATGGACCGGCCGTCCCCTGACA
>JAFBAP010000162.1 GCA_019247695.1 Verrucomicrobiota bacterium
AAGAGTTCACACGGTCACACGGCGGGCACAGCGGGGGTGGCGGGCACAACGACAGAGTTCACACGGCGAACACGGCGAACCACGGCGAACACGGCGGGAAGAGGAAAGGGAAAGAGTTCGGAGTTCGGAGTTCGGAGCGGCATCATTGGGGGCGAGTTGCCGGTGTCAAGCTCCTGTTCCGTGGATCCTTTTCTGCGTTCTCTGCGTGTTCGGCGGATGATTCTGTCTTTCCGCGGTGTGAACGTGCCCCTCGGGGGAGATCGGACCTGGCTCTACGACCCCTCCGAACTCCGAACTCCGAACTCCGAACTTCTTCCCCCTCTTCCCGCCGTGTTCGCCGTGGCTCGCCGTGTTCGCCGTGTGAACTCTGTCGTTGTGCCCGCGTTTAGCCGCCGTGGCCGCCGTGTGACGGGCGCCCATCGCTAATCCTTGTGGCATGCTTTCACTTGTGGCATTTGTGGCATTCCTTCTGTGGACGACGCGTTAAACAAGACTTTGACGGTAAACGAGATCTTTCGGTCCATTCAGGGCGAAAGCACCTGGGCCGGCTTGCCCTGCACCTTCGTGCGTCTGACGTTCTGCGACCTGCGTTGTTCCTACTGTGACACGACTTACGCGTTCTACCGCGGCGAGAAAACCTCACTGGCTGCGATTCTGGAACGGGTCCAACGGTTCGGGGTCAGGCTTGTGGAAATCACCGGGGGCGAACCGCTGCTTCAGAAAAACGTGCATCTGCTCATGACTGCGCTCTGCGACCGTGGCTGCCAGGTCTTGCTTGAGACCAGCGGAGCACACGACATTTCCCGTGTCGACGCGCGGGTGCACCGCATCATGGACCTGAAAACCCCGGGGAGCGGGGAGGTCCACCGTAACCGGTTGGACAACATCGCGCACCTCACCCAGCGGGACGAGGTGAAGTTTGTGATTGGTTCACGTGAGGATTACCTGTGGTCCAAACGGATGGTTGAGGAATATACCCTCGCGCAACGCTGCCGGTGCGTGTTGTTCTCGCCTGTTTTTGATCGCATTGAGCCGCGCCGGATCGTTGAATGGCTGCTTGAGGACGGGCTGCCGGTGCGCTTTCAGTTGCAGCTGCACAAGTTCATCTGGGCTCCGGACACACAAGGAGTATGAGAGCGCGGCTTACGAAGATCTTTCATTTCGAAGCGTCACACGTTCTTCCGCAGGTTCCTGCCGGTCACAAATGCGGCAGAATGCACGGCCACAGCTTCAAGGTGGAAGTGAGCATCGAGGGCGCTGTAAACCCTGCGACCGGCTGGATTTACGACCATGCGGTCATTTCCGAGGCGATGAAACCGTTGGTTGAACGGCTCGATCACGCCTGTCTCAATGATATTCCCGGCCTGGAGAATCCCACGATCGAACTGATGGCAGCCTGGTTTTGGGACAAGCTTGCCGGCCCATGCCCCGGGCTCTGCGAGATCGTCATTTACGAAACGCCCGCGGCACGATGCGTGTACCGGGGCGACTAATTGTGGGTTTTAGCTTTGCGGCGGCGCGCCGGCCTGCTAAGAACGGCGCCGATGGCGGTACGGACAGTTCTTTTTGCCCTGGCCACTTTTTGTGGTCTCCTCGCGGTCGCACGAGCCGATTTCTTCAATTTCGACCCGACCTCGACGGGGCACGTTACGTACCCGAGCTGGGTGCCTCGCCGGCCGGTTGCCACCGCCCGGGAACACGCCGAACTCTCCTTTCCCATCCAGCCGGTGCCGAACGATTACGACCTCGTCCTGACGGCAGTGTTCCAGGAGGAACTCGGCGCATTTCTCAGCGTGTACTGGCAGGACCGGGATGGTAACCGTCAACTCCTGTGCTCAAACCTGTTCGAGAACATCAACCTTCTTAATCAGCGAACGCTCCTCATCAGCCGGGCGATCATGGGAGGACCGGGCAAGGTGATCCTTCAGTCCAGCCATCGCGTTCTGAACGTGCTCCGCGTCCGTCTTGAGTGGGCGCGTCCCGGAGTGGTGCGTCTGGTCGACAGCGTTCCAAACGGTGCGCTGATCGCCACGGGCGAAAAATTCTATGCGGCTGAAGAAGTGGACGGCAGCCCGCTCACCGCCGTGGCGGACAACTGGGAGGGTGCCACCCTGACCACGTCGGTTACCGACCAAGCCGAGCGGGTCGAGCAAGGGGTCGTTTTCCCGGTCGGGATTGACGCCAAGGTCAGGCGCGCACGCGTCGAGGTGCTCGTCAACGGCCTGCCGCTGGACGGTTCCATCCGGCTCTGGGTGAACCGTCAGTTGGCCGGGATCTTGTCTGTGGAAGTGCCTAATCTGAACGACCCCGGCTATTCCCCGGACGGTACCTTTGTCGGGTGGCGAAAAGCCGTTCTGTTGCTACCGCCGGGTCTGCTCATCGTCGGCGAAAACACCTTCCAGTTTGAAGGTCCGACCGACCAGCCGCTCGCAATCCGCGATTTCCTCCTGCAGCTTGCGTACGCCCCCAATTGACTTGTACCCATCCCTATTTGGATCTAGTCTCCGGGCGGTTGTATGATAACTCCTTGCTCCTCGTGCCGGGCACATCGGCTCGGTTCCTCTCGCTGGTCCGCAGGTTATACCTTAATGGAAATCATGCTCGTCGTCGCGATTATCGCGGTGATCGCCGGCGGCGTGATCATTAAGATGTCGGGTGCGCTCGACGTCGCGAAAATCCAGCGGGCAGAACAAGACATCGCCAACATTTACAGCGCCTTGAAACTGTACGAGGCCCGCAACAACCAGATGCCGGACCAAGGCCAGGCTCTGGAGGCGTTGGTCAACCCGCCCAGTACCGGCACAGCCCCCCCTAATTGGGTCCGGTTGATGGACAGCCTGCCTGTGGACCCCTGGGGTACGCCTTATCAATACCGCAACCCGGGCAAGAGAGACCCATCCGGGGTAGACGTCTTTTCGTTCGGGCCGGATCGTAAAGAGAGCGGCGACGACATTTATCGCCGCGTGCAATAGCCACCGAAAAAGGCGTCACGCGATGCCGTCTGCCCGCCGCCAACCACTCTCCCGAAGACGTCTGCCGCGAGCCGGATTTACCCTGCTTGAGGTATGCGTGGTGCTGTTCATCGTTGCGGTGATCTTTGTGGTCGCTGCCGTGCCGGCCACCCACCTTTTTAACGAGGAGAAACTTCTCGCGCCGGTTCGCCAGCTCCAAAGCTGCGCCAAGGCCGCCCGGCTGCGGGCGATGACCAGCCACCAGACCTGCGTGATCCTGTTCGGCGACAACGGTTATGAACTCGCGCTGAGTGATCCGGTTACGGCACATCCCACCGTCGTGCGAGGGTACCAGCTGCCGCCCAACGTCGACTTGCGGTGCCAGGCCCCCGCCGATACGGAATTTCATTCGGTCGCCGATCTGCACTGGTACTTCGCCCCGAACGGCCTGTGTGAACCACTCAAGTTCCTGCTCCAGCAAGGCAAAAGCTGGGTTCGCTTTCGTGTTGACCCGCTGACGGCCCGCGTCCAGGATCAGGAAAGCTTTATCGATTAACGACGGGATAGCTTTTCTGCCATCCTCGTTGTGAAACCTGCCCTGATGCCGAGCCGACGCGTTCACTCTCACCTGCACATTTGTCGAACCAACCCTGACGTGCCGCCGTTTCTCCCCGGCCCGGGACGGCGTTCCAGGCCGGGCAAGGCGGCGTTTGTGCTCTGGGAAATGATGCTGGCGTTAATGATTTTCTGCGTGGTTGCCGTCTCGCTCACCACCGCCCTGCGCCAGGCGATCGACACCGTGATCCTCCTGCGTGATGACGCCCAGACCCGGCATGACTTTGAAAACCTGTTGAACGAGGCGGCCGTGATCAGACTGCAACCCGGCAAGGAGGATCTGGTCGTGGGTGACGGCCGCATCCATTACGAGCGTGAGGTGGTGCGGTTGCAACCGAAAACCATCCATGGTGAGTTGGTGCCGAACCTCTACGACGTCACGATTCGCGCCACCTGGCAGGCGGGCGGCCAGACTCGCACGAACCAGGTCCGATCGGTCATTTACCAGCCTGCGTCGGGATGAGGACCGTGCCAGCCATCCACCCATCCCGTCGATCGGCTCCGCAAGCCGGGTACCTGCTGCTCGAGGTCCTGCTCGCGCTCGCCATCCTGACCATAATCACCGCCCTCGTGTTCCGAATCATCCAGACCACGGTGCGCACCACGCGCGAGGTGACCTACCTCGAGTCATTGCAGGAGCGCGTCGACGGCATCAGTGAATTGCTGCGACAGAATTTTACCAATCTGCCTGCCGCAGCGCAGTTTCAGACCAAGACGATTCAGTCGGGAACGGAACTGGTCTTCCAGCACGTCGCGTTTCAGTTTGCGACCACCCCGGGGATTCCCGCCTACGGTACCGTCGCCCTCTGCGCGCGGCCGCAGGCGGACGGCCGTTTGTACCTGGCCTTTTACCAGGAGCCGGAAGACGCTCGCGAACGCCTGATCCAGGCCAATCAGGAGAATGATATCCGCTGGACTCCGATCCTTGGTGACCTCGACCAGGTTGCATGGAGGTTCTTTGACCCCCAAACCCGCGATTGGCGTGCGGACTGGCCTGCCAACGGCTCCCGGCCCGCGCTGGTCGAGTTAACTTTCCGGATCTCCGGACAAAGCCAGGTGCACCGGTCCATTTTTAACTGTCCGACAGCCCCGGTCCTGCCATGAATCATTCCTCTTTGCGCCGACCCTCAGCCCCATCTCGCCGGACTTCCTCCGGGCGCGAGGCGATGATCGACGCGGGACCGTTCCAGGCGCGGAACCAACGCGGCTCGGCGTTGCTCTTGGTCCTTTTTACGATCCTCCTCATCTCGAGCCTCATCATTTCGGCTGTGGAATTTGTGCGTCATGACGTGGACGAATATGCCGTCCTGAACCGGCGCTTTCAGTCCCGGATCCTGGCGCAGAGTGGGGTGGCTTTCGCTTTGCCTCCGCAGGTGCGCAACGAAGATCGGGACCTGTTGGAGCAAACCCGCAAGGACGGCGGAAAGTTCGAGGTGATCATCGCGAGCGAGTCAGCCCACCTGAACATCAACTTTGTCCTGCAAACCAACCGCGACTACCTGCTGCAGGCGGTCTTTCGCAAATGGGGCCTGACCTCGCGCGAGATCGACCCGGCCATCGCCGGCCTGCACCATTACGTTCAGGACCTAAACGACTCCGATGCCAACGCGGGTGGACTCCAGCCTTCACTGGCCCCGAACCCGGCACCCACGCCCGCCCAGAGTGCCGGTCAAAACGGCCCCGGAACGTCCGCGGCCGCCCAGCAGCAGTTCCGGCCGTTCACCGCGGTCGAGGAAATGAGCCTGGTGCCGGAGTTCGCCCCGGTCATGAAACGCCAACCCGACTGGGCGCAATCATTCACAGTCTACGGGGACGGCAAGATCGACGTAAACACGGTTGATCAGGACACCCTTCAGCTTGTCACGGGCGTATCGGCCGCTCAGGCCGACCAGTTCGTGAAGTATCGCTGGGGCCGCGACGGCAAACCGTTCACCGCCGACGACCAGATTTACCGCAGCCTTGAGGACGTCCGGGTACACCTCGGAATGAGCCCGCAACAGTTCCAGGCGGTGCAGGACATGCTGGCGCTGACCAGCGCGGTGGACCGGATTGAAAGCCGTGGTATGATTGCGGATTTCACGACAACTATTACTGCTATTGTAAATCGAAACTCCGTACCGGCTGGGGTCCTGTTATGGCAAGAAAGGTAGATCGCTCTCAAACCTTTCTCGTTCGCGCCGGGCCGGGCGGTGATGATGATTGGGAGCTGTGGACGGCACCCCAGGGTAGAACGCCGCACCTGGTCCAGCGGCTGAAGAGTCCCCGGGAAGCGCCCGGTCCGACGGTGGTGGCCCTGCCCGCGCAGCAGGTGCTGAGTTTTCCTTGCTGGGTATCGACCGATGATCGCGGGCTTGCGGGAGAAGTGTTGCAATTGCGGCTGGAGCAATCGGGCCTGGTGCAGCGAACGTCGACCGGTGTGCCCGCCGATTTCCGGCTGCTCGCAGTCCGGGACGGCCGGTGCCTGGCGGTCGCTACGGTCCTCCAGTCGGACCTGCCCGAGCACCTCGTTTTTGAAAGGGCGGTCCGTTTCGAGCCGTCCGCCTTTACCCTGCCCCTTTCGCAGGACCGGGTTACGCTCTGGCGGGAAGCCGGTCGCCTCACGTTTGCGATCACGCGGGGAGACGACCCGGTGTACCTGCAAACGGCGAGCGGTACGGAGTTGAACGCGGAGTTTCTCCAGGAGCTTAACTGCGTGTTCCTGCAGCTGGAAGGCCAAGGTTTGATCAACCCGTTGGCGGGGGCGGTGCTCTGGGGCGATTTCACCGACGACGAGGTGCAGGTCCTGCGAAAACGCTTCGCATTTCGCGTGACGGTCGAGCCGCTGCCGGCGCCTCGGTTGCCTAAGCCGCGTTCGCGGCTTTTGCCGGCGCAGGTGGAAGCTTTACACGCCCGCAAACGGCGGCGCGACCGGGTGCGCCGGCTCGTGACCGGGGCGCTGATCTTATACCTGGGGTTGGTGGCCTCCCTGATCGGCTACATCTGGTGGGAGCGACTTCAGGTTAAGCAGTTGCAGCTTTCGCTCGCTGCCGGCGCGCCTACCGTTCAGGCCATTGAGGGCACGGCGGATCGTTGGCGTAACCTGCAATGGGCGGTGGATCCGCAGGTTTACCCACTCGAATTGCTCAATCAGATCTCGAGCCTGCTGCCTGCGCAGGGGATGCACCTGGCCTCATTTGAGTTGCACAAAGGCAAAGTGACGATCCGCGGCGAAGCCAGCACGGCCCCGGCCGCGTTCAAGTTCGCGGAGGACGTCAAGGGTAAGTCCGAGTTGCAGATGTTCACGTGGCAGATGCCCAGCCCGAGTCTGCGTCCGGACGGGCGTGCGGAGTTTACCATCGAGGGGGAGCCAAAGTTTGCGAAACCTAACTAAATCCGAGCGCCGGCTGAGCGCCTTCCTGGGCCTGTCCGTTTTCGTGATGCTGAATTTTTACGGGATCAGCTACTTACTGGACGAGCACGCCGGCCTGGCTCAAAAGATCACCGAACTGCAGGGACAGCAACGATCGAATGACCTCTGGTTGCGCGAGCGCGGGCTCTGGCTGGCCCGCAAGGAATGGCTGGATACCAAACAGCCGCACGTCACGACCGGTTCCGCCGCCCAATCGGAGTTGCTCGAGTCGCTGACCAGGTCCGCCAAGGATCACGCCCTGACGATTGACGAACAGAGCTTCGGCGAAACGAAGAACACCGCGGATTACCGCTCGGTGGCGGTCAAGTTGAAACTGACTGGAAAACTCGAGGACGTCGTGAAATGGCTGGTGGCGGTCCAGCAGCCCGAGCAGTTTCAGGCGGTGACGAATTTTGTTTTGAAAAGCACGGATGCGCCCCCTAACGTCAACCTCGAGTTGGAGGTCGCCCGCTGGTATGCCCCGAATGTATGAGTCTCAGTACGCCGTAAAAACCTCGCCCGAATCGGGAGTCCCGAAGGAGCGCGGCACCGGCGTCCGTTCCGGCTGGGTTCTCGCGGTGGTGGCAGCGGCCGCATCGGCGTTGGTGCCCGGGGTGCTCGCAAATGACCAGGTTCCGGCCGGTTTTTCGGCCAGCCGCTACGCCCGGCTCTGGGAACGGAACCCCTTTACGCTGGTCACGCCGGCAGCCCCGCAGGCGACCCCGTCCGTTTTCGAGAAGTTGGCGCTCGTGAGCTGGTTTCGCGCCGGGAAAGACACGGTGGTCTTCGTTCAGAACACCGAGACCAACGAGGTTCAAAAGATCACGACGACTCCTAACGCTCAGGGCCTGCGCCTGGTCGAGATACACCCCAGCTCCAATCCCCAGGGGGCCGAGGTCGTTCTTGCGGATAATGCCCAGCAAGGCACGATCCGGTTCCGGATGGACGCTCAGCCTGCCGTCGGCACTCCGGGGGTGCAGGGTGCGCCGCCCGGCGTGGCCGGGCAACCGGTGCAGCCCGGGGCGCCGGGGCAACCGGGTGTACCGGTGCAGCCGGGACAGGGCCGTAATTTCCCGCCGTACAATGCCGGGGCGGTGGCCAATCAAACCCTCAACACGATGCCTCCGGGTCAGGGAGCCGGCAACCCCGGCGCTTATCCGCGCGGTCCCACGGTTAACGATTACCGGCGCCGGCGCGTCCTGCCCACACCGAATTACAGCGCGCCGAGCCCGCCGCAGGTCAACCCCAATGGCGTCCGGGCACAGTGATCAAAACGTTATCCCGGTCTAAACCCACCCATCCCCCTCTTCACGCATGCTGCTGCCACGCCTGTTCCTCCTGTTGTCCCTCGCTGCCGCCGGTTTGAGTTTTGGTCAGCAGCGAACTCCTTTACAACCGGGCGCACCGGAGGCAGCGGGCGACGAAGCAGCGGCCAACGAGCCGAAAACGTCGTACCAGGCCGTCAATGCCAGCATTGATTCCGTCCTGCAGCAATACGAAATGCTGACCGGCAAGATCTTGATCCGGGACAGCAATCTTGCGGCTAACGCCTTGCCGCTGACCATATCGGTACCGACCCCGGTGCCGCGGGCGGAACTGGCGCGGCTGATCGAAGCCTCGCTGCTTCTGAACAATTACGCCCTCATCCCGGCCTCCGAGCCGAACACGATGAAGGTCATCAACGTTAACACCGGAAAGAACCCGCGTAGCGAGGGCGTTCGCCTCTACTCCAGTCCGGAAGGGCTTCCTGAAGACGATCAGGTGATAAGCTACTATATGAACTTCCGGTACGTGAGCGCCAACGAGGCGCTCACGATCTTTCAGACGCACATTCTGCCCCGGGCGTACACCGCGTTTGTGCCGGTCAGCAGTTCCCAAGCGCTGATCATCACGGAAAGCACGAGCGTGATCCGGCAGTTAATCACCCTCCAGCAGCTCATCGACGTGGCCCCGACCAAGACGGTAACGGAATTCGTTCACCTGGTCCGGGCCGACGCGGAACGGGTCGCCGAAACGCTGAACAAACTGCTGGGCGCGGAAACCGGCCGCCCGGCCGGTGCGGCCCCGGGACCGCAGCAGGGGGCTGGGGTTTCGCCGATCACCAATCCGGAAGGCGGGTTACTCGGTTCGAACGCGCAGCTGATCCCCGACACCCGCACCAATCGCATTCTGATCGTATGCCGGCCGCACAATTTGGCTTACCTGCGTAGGCTGGTGGTTGAATTTGACCAGGCTGCCGTCTCATTTCGCCCGCTCGAGTACCGGCTGCGCTACGTCTCAGCCGGGGAAGTCCTGCCCGTGCTGGCCGATCTGCTGAGCGAAGACCAGGGCAAAAACGGGCAGGGCGTCACTCCGGGCCAGCAGCTTCAGCAGAATCAGTCGCAAGGAGGCCAGAATCGCGGGGCGAATCTGTTTGGGGGCACGACCAACGCCAATTACGGCGGTTATAACCCGGTCAGCGGTTCGGCCGGTTCGGTCGGAGCAGGCCAGGACCTGCTGCAGGAACCCAACGAACAACTCGGCCCGCAGGCAGTCATCGTCGGCAAAACCCGCATCATTTCAGATTCCAAGGATAACAAGATCCTCGTGATCGGCCCGCCTGAAAGCCTGTCAAAAGTCGAAGCGATTCTGACGAGGTTGGATCGGCGGCCGCAGCAGGTGTACCTCGCCACGGTGATCGGCCAGCTGCAGCTGACCAAAGACTTTGAGTTCGGCGTGGATTTCGCCCAGCTCTACCGGCACATCTCCGGGAACGGCACGGGGGTGGCCTCCTCGAATATCAACACCACCGCGGTGTCCAACGGGAACACCATCGTCGAGCCGTCCTCGCTTTCCAATGTAGGCAGCCTGGTGACGAACGCCATCGGCGGCGCCGCATCCGGCCTGGCCATCTACGGCAAGATTTCCGACGCGGTGGCCGTGCTGATCAAAGCACTCGATAACCGGGGCAACTTCAAGGTGCTCGCACGGCCGTCTATTTACACCGCGAACAATAAACGCGCCGTGATCTCGAGCGGGCAACGGGTGCCTGTACCCGAGTCGACCCTGTCGAATGTCAACACCAGCACGGTGACGAACACGAACCAGACCGCCGCGGTCTCCGCCACGATCACGTACGAGGATGTTGAACTCCGGCTGGAAGTGATCCCGCTGATCAATTCCAACGGCGAAGTCACGCTCAAGATCGCCCAGATCAATGACTCGCTGGGTAACACCGTGAATATCTCGGGAAATAACGTGCCTGAGGTTAACAGCCAGCGGCTGACGACCACGGTAACCATCCCGAGCGGTGCGACCGTGGTGCTGGGGGGCTTGATCCAGGAAACTACCCAGAAAAACGACAACGGCATTCCCTACCTGGATCGCATTCCCTACCTGGGGAACCTGTTTAAAACTCATGGCGAGGTACGGAACCGTTCCGAGCTTCTGGTGTTCATCCAGCCTACGGTGGTGAATGACGACACGCAGACGTTGCGCGCGAGTATCAAGGAAGAACGCCGCACCCGCGTCGGCCAGGATACCTATAACCTGGCGCATCCGAGCGATTACGCCGCCGGCCCCGTCGATGAGCCGACGCCGAGACGCAATCTGCGTGGTAAGTGACCAGAAAACTTCACCGGCAAATGGTGTTGTGAGCGGCTGGGATCCGGACCTGTACCTTCGCTTCGAGGCTTACCGCACCCGCGCGGCCGCCGATCTTTTAAGCCGGGTTGAACTTGAGGAACCCCGCTTCGTCGTGGATCTGGGTTGCGGCCCCGGCAACAGCACGGCCCTGCTCGCAAAACGCTGGCCGTCGGCCGCCATCACGGGCGTCGACAACTCGGCTGCGATGCTCGGGCGCGCCCGTGCGGCCTATCCGGGGATTAACTGGATCCAGGCCGACCTCGCCGGCTGGCGCCCGCCGGACCGTCAGGATTTCATTTTCGCAAATGCCTCCCTTCAATGGGTGCCGGATCACCGTCCGCTCCTGCAGGGCTTCTGTAACTCGCTGCGTACCGGCGGCGTCCTCGCTTTCCAGGTGCCTTCCATCCACCACCAACCGGCGGCGGAAGTCTATCACCGGTTGGCCGATACCCCGCCGTGGCGTGCCTTCCGTGTCCCCGATGAACGGCTGACCGTCGAGACCCCCTCCTTCTACCACGACGTTCTGGCATCCTGGTGCCGTCACGTCGAGATCTGGGAAACGGTCTACCACCACCTGCTCGAGAACCATGAGCAGATGGTGCTCTGGTACCGGAGTACCGGCCTGCGCCCCTTCCTGGAGAACCTGCCGGATGAAGCCGCGCGCTCAGCTTTTATCGGCGAACTGGTCAACCGTTACCGTGCACGTTTTCCCGCGCTGGCCGACGGGCAAGTCCTGTTTCCCTTTCACCGCCTCTTTGTGCTCGCCACCCGGTAACGGGTTCGGAGTTCGGAGTTCGGAGTTCGGAGCGGCATCCTGGGGCGTGGATGCGAACGTCAATCTTCGAGTTGCCCAGGTCTTCTTAATCTGTGTCAATCTGTGTAATCTGTGGATGTTTTCTCTTTTCTGCGTCCGTCTGCGTGTTCTGCGGATGATTTAATCTTTCCTCCGTGGTCGCCGTGGCCCGCCGTGTTCGCCGTGTGAACTCTTACGTGGTGCCCGCCACACCCGCTGTGCCCGCCGTGTGATCAGTTTTGTACCAGAACGATTTTGACAATGCCGGCGGCGATGATCAAACTGGCCACCTTTGCAGCGCCAAGGCCGTTTGTGCTTATTGTTTATCCCCCCTACCAGAGGTAATTAAAACTATGTCGCGGATTATCTTTTTGATAGCGTCAGCAATTTCACTGGTCGCGTGCACACACGAGGAAGTCTACAACACCACCCCGCCGCCATCGACCACTACGACCGTCAGGCGCACGACCACCGTAACGCAACCCGCGCCTGCCACGACGACCACCACTGTCGTGGCGCCGCAATAACGGTTTGCTGCTGGAGCGGAGGTGCCCGGTCGCGCCGCCGGAGGCGCACCCGGGGTGGTGTGCCGAATCCTGGCCTGGCGCAGGAACGCCGGGCTGACTTGAGGCTGCGTCGGGGGATAGGGAGGGGGCCAGGCCGCTGTTCTTACCCGAAGAGCGACTCCTCAATCCGCAAGTCGTAAGTGTAAGCCCCGGGTGCAGCCGCTTCCGCCGGCCGCCCGGGCCGGACGGAAGCTTCTTCCGGCGGGACTTCGTGGGCCGCCGAACCGTCGTACCGCCAGGCTTTCACGATCCGTTGGTCTTCGCGAGACACCACCGCCAACTCCAGCGGTAATTGCACGGCCAGACGCATGTGCAAGGAAGGGTAGAGCGCTGACTTGCGGAACCGAAACGCGGCGACCATGTCGCGCGCGTCCAGCTTTCGGAACGCGATTTCACGGTGATTCACATAGAGGACGTGCTGGTTGACCCAGTCGGTTTGAGCCACCGCTTCCCACCGCTCCATTGACCCGTCGACAAAGCGGCTTGTGTTACCCCCTGCAGTCGGAACCTCGGCCAGCAGCGCCCATGCTTCGAGCGCCCTGCGCATCGTCATCGTCGAGTCCGGTTCCAGCAGAATCGGAAAGCGCCACCGCCAGATCTCTCGGAAAATGTGCGGATCAAATGCGATGCCGTACTGGGCAAGGTCGCTCAAGACGCCGGTGAGATCCTGCCACAGGAAGGCGGGCAAGAGGTACTGGTCGTGCAAGCGGTAACCCCAATCTTCCAGCGGCGCCCGGAATGGCCGGTCATGGAGGTAGCAGAAAAGGGCACGCCAAAGCAGGGCGATGGCCGACGACCACTCGGGATGGGGCAGACTTTCCAGGGCACGGAACTCCAGCAGGCCGCGCGCCCCGGACGGAAACTGCCAGAATTTGTCGAAGCTTATCTCGCTTCGATGCGTGTTGCCGGAAAGGTCCGTATGCAGGTGGCGCACCAGTTCGTGAATTTCCTGGCGCCGATCACCGCTTTCCAGGTTTTCGAGCTGGCGGTAGGCGAGTTCCAGGTCCAGCAGCAGCTTTCCGCTTTCGTCGGGACGCGGCGCCTGGGATGAGGGACCGACGTATTGGCCCGTGAACAGGTAAGCTAACGCGGGGTGATGCTGCCAATAACGAAGGATGGAGGCCAGCCAGACCGGCCGCGTAAAGAACGGATTCTCCTCGAGGGAGGGCCCGCCGAAGAGAAGGTGGTTGCCGCCCCCGGTGCCTGCAGGGATGCTGCCCGGGCGTGCCGTCGTCAAACCGAGTTCAACGGCAATTTCCTGCAGCCGTTCCAACCACTGCCGGTACTCAACCCACGTCGGACAGGGCGGCAAATTCACTTCGAGGACGCCGGGATCAGCCGCAAACGAGATGACTGACCAGGAAGCCGGCAGATCGGGAGGTATGTAGCCTTGCCAACGGACCGGGACGGGTGCCGCGCGGCTGATGATTTGTAGCAAGCCCGCAAAAGGTTCGGGCAGCAGCGGGGGCAGAAAAATCGCCAGGCTTCCGCCTTGCGGCTCGATGACCAGGGCACGCTTTCTGATCGTGGAAGGCAAGTCGCCGAAAGGAAGGCGCAACCCTGCCGGTCCATCCGCCGCCGTTAACGTCAGCTTCGGCACACCCCAGTTTTCACCCGTCCACGCGTCGCCGGTGTGATCGAGGGGTAGAACCCAGGCGTGCGGACGGTCGTCCGGCCCGGCGTGCGGATCCACCGCCGGCAGCCAGGGTCCGCTTACGCCCAGGGCATCGCCGATCGTTTGGCGGAACCGCTCGATCTCCTCCTGGGGTAATGCCGGAGACTCCCCGGAACAGGCCCGTTCAGGCAACGATCCTGCGGCCGCCGGATGGTCCATACGGATCACGTTGATCGCCCAACGCGGATTGACCTCGCCCGGGTAAATCTTTCCAGGCGTGTAAAGGACCATCGATTCCGGCCATACCTTCTCCGCGATGATGTTCGCAAACCGGTACGCGTACTCCAACTTTTCCGGTCCGACCGCTGCGTACGACCATTCCGGGCCTTCAGCCTTTTGCGGAATGAAGGTCGGTTCTCCGCCCATGGTAAGTTGAAGGCCGGCCCCTGCGAGGTTGGTCTCGACCCGGTGCGCAAGCGTTGTCAGATTCGATTCGGTAACCAATTGTATGTCCAGTTGGGCATCAAACACGCACGCAACCCGTTCTTGGCCGTAATAACTGCCTTCGATGGCCGCCACATCGATCATATTGACGCCTACCGCGGTCGGAATGAAGCGTTCATCGCAGAAAAATCCATTGGTAGGATCCAGCCCGACCCAGCCTGCGCCCGGCAGGTAGACCTCAATCCAGGCGTGCAGGCCGCGTTCGGCACGCCGGTCGGCCACCTCGACCTCGAATTCGCAAAAAAACCCGCTGACCAGCCGCACCGCCAGGCCCAGTTTGCGGAGCAGCACCGCACAGAGCAGCGCGGTATCCCGGCAGGCCCCGCACCTCAGCTCGAGGACTTCCTTCGGAGACCTGGCCTGCCCCTCGGGACGCACTTCATAGGCGATCCCGCGATGGAACGTACGCAACACGTCCAGCAGCATTTCCACCGTGCCGTGTTTGCCGTTTAACGACCAGATCTCATCCGTGTTGGCGTCGTCCTCCGGCCTGACCGTCCGGAAAGGGCCCAGCACCTGCCTCTCGTCTTCACTGTATTTGAACGGGAACTCAACGGCATGGCCGGCCAGCAGAAAATGAAAAGGATTGCGCGGCCCGATTTCCAGTTCGAGCTGCACACCGATTTCGAGCAATGAACCCGGGCTCTGCAGAACGCATTTCGCGATCAGATTATCAAAGAGATCCCGCCGGTACTGGACGTCGGCAGGCAGGTTCACGATCGTCTGAAGCCGGTGCGTCACGAGCGCCTGGTCCGTCCTTGGCAACAACCGGACGGTTTGCGGTGAAAAACTTACCGCTTTTACGTACCGGTACCGCATCACGTTCGAGATCTGGACTCGCATGGCCGCAATAAGAAGAATGCCGCGAATGCCACAAGCGGAAAAATGCCACGGCAGAAAATGCCACAAATGCCACAAGTGAAAAAACGCCACAAATGAAGAAGCGGCGGGTAACGCGTAACGGGTAACGAATAGGGAGTGGCGGGTGTATCTTGGGGAAGCGCCGCCCATGTCAAGTCTCTCGTTTCTCTTCCCGTGTGCGACGCTAATGCGTGTCAATCTTGATTACCCATAGGATCTGTGGACCTCTTCTCTGCGTATTCTGCAGACATTTTCGCTTTCCCGCCACCCGCCACCCGCCACCCGCTACCCGTTACGCGACACCCGACACTCTCTTCCATTTGTGGCATTTTCCGCCGCGGCATTCCTTCACCGGAACAGCCTTTTCACCTTGACGCGTACCTTCAGCACTTGCCGGCCCGAGCTCTTGAACGTGCCGCGGATCGGCGATGCCTCGCGCGCGTCGCGGCCGAACGACACCGCGATGTGCTGCTCGCCGCACCACCGGTCGTTCGTCGGGTCTAATGCCACCCAGGTCTGGCCCGGGACAAGGATTTCAACCCAGGCGTGCGTGGCGACCGATCCCACCAGCCAGACCCGTCCTTTGGCCGCTTCGCTCGGCGGGGTCGTTTCGATGTAGCCGCACACGTACCGCGACGGAAGCCCCGCGGTCCTCGTCACGCTGAGCATCACGTGTGCAAAATCCTGGCAGACGCCCGCGCGCTGTTTCCAGATCCTGCCGAGGTCGGTCGAAAACTCGGTCGATCCTGAGTGGTACTTGAACTGGGCGTAAATTGCGTGGTTAAGCGCTTCTAACCCTGGGCCGAGCGCGGCGTTACCGCCCAGGTAGCGTCTTGCCCACTGCGTTGCGTCACGACCGATCTTCACCATGCCGGTCGGCTGCAGGTAGTCATACGTGAACGGCAGGGCGTGCGTCAGAATCTGCCGCGCCTCCTGGATCGGGATTTCCAGGCCGGCGGCGGGGAGCCGGGCCGGGAGGGTCTCGACCACGGCTTCGCTCCTCACCGTCAGTCGCGAGTGCCGGTAAGGAACGGAAACCACGCTGGTCTCATTTCCAAAGTAATCCTTGTAACTGGAAGACCTTGCGTCCGGTTGCAGCTGGATCCGGTGGGACTCGAGCCGCTGGTTCTCCCGTTGGGGCGGCGTCAGCCGCAGTTCGAGGTGCGCTTCAGCAACCGGTGCGGTGTATCGATAGTCGGTCACGTGAGTCACCCGAAAGCGCATAAGCGGGCAACATTACCCTATCCGGCCGAAGCGAAAACCCCTAGTTTGGGGTCCGGCCGTGGAAAGGGGGTGCGTGCGCGGCCTCCGGCTTCGCGTTTCGGGGTCTCTAACTGACGATGGTTTCCTGGTTGGCGACCGTGCTTTGGTGGCTCAGGAAGTTATCGGAGATGATCACGTGCAGCTCCCGCACCGAGCTCAGCAGGTCGTAAACTAACTCCCGGAGCTCAGCCAGTTCCGCGCGTCGGGCGACCCGGATCTCGGCCTCCGAACCCTGGGGAAAATAGCGATACCAATCGATCCCGCGGATGCGCTGGACCAGGTTCTCAATGAACTCGAGGGTGACCTGCGCCGCGCGGGAGGCTCGCGGCAAAGAGGCTTCCACCAGGCTGGCGCAACGTTCCAGGCAGAAGATTACTGACTTGGGCATCTCGCGGTTCTGCCAGATTAGTTCCTGCACGGGAGCCGGTTCGGAGCGCAACTGGTAAATGCGCCGGTAGGCGTCACGACACCCGATCAGGCGGAGAAACGCCGACAACTCGATCTCCACGGGGGGCAGGCCGCCCGAGCGCTCCGACCGTTCGGCCAGGGAGCGGACGATGCTGGTGCTTGCGTTGGCGGAAGCCACCGAGCGTTCCACGTACTGCCCGAGTTCGCAAAAACGCCAGCCGTCATCCAGCAGCATCGACTGCTGTGCCGTGGCAAAAAACTGCGGGATCAGCCCGGTCACCGCTTCAGCGGAGCGACGGATGCTCCGCCGCGCCAGTTGCTCACTGGCCCGTTCGCGCCAACGGTTGCGATCCGAGAAAACGCGCAGAGCCACCAAAGGCGACCAAGCCTCAGGGCTGATCACTTCGCGCAGGGTTTCCGCGTTCATCAAGCTTATTCCGACCATCCCGCTGACCGAACCGGCATCGCGGGCGTCGAGCATCATCCGGTAACGTTCGGCCACGTTGCCGATGGTGCGCCGGCCGCGCCGCCCGGGGAGATCGAGCGGCGGCAGGAGCCGGTCCCAAACCGGACGGTAGAGTTTGCGTTCCGCCGAGGTCAGTTCCTCCATCTCGAGCGTTTCGATCACGGTGATGATCCTGGAGACGTCCAAGGCGCGCTCAAGGTAGCGGCCCATCCAGTAGAACGCTTCGGCTACACGGCTGGTTACCAGGCGGCTCGGCAATAGCTTTGACCGGTGAAACGCGCCGGGCCCCAGTTCGGTCGACGGTTCTTCCCGCAAAACCCACGTGTCCTTGCCGCCGCCGCCATGCTCACTTTCCGTGCGGCCGGACTCGCTCGCCGCCACCCGCGTCAGCGCGCCGTCAAAGACGTGGAAGCCGTTCGCAGTCTGGACACCGTAGATCAGGTGATCCTGGCTCCGGCGAACCCGCCGCCCGTTCGCAAAACAGAGCGTCTCGACGGTGTCCATCAGCGGTTGCGCCACGTACAGGTGAGGGGCGCGCCGGACTTCCAGAAGCGTCGTCTCGTGCAGGCTGGGGGTCATGGTCTTCTCGCCGACCAGCGTCCGAACCTGGAACCGATCAAGGTTGTCCAGCACCATTTCCCGCTGGTCCAGGTCGCCCAGCCAATACGTCGACAGGGTGGGGAGGAGCGGCCACTCACCAAGGTAGTAGCGAATAATCGCGTTCGAGAAATGGAGGAAGCCCCGGTCGTCGGCCAACTGCGCCCCGACGCTGTTGATCATCGCCAGGTTGCCTTGCCGAAGGCAATTGACCAGACCGGCCACGCCCGCCCGGCTATCCACCCGAAAGACCAGCGGGTCCAGCCACGGGTCGGCCAGACGGCTGTAGATCACGTCAACGCGTTCCAGCCCGGAAACCGTTTTCAGAAAGAGGGCATCATTAAGCACCACCAGGTCGTTACCCTGCACCAGGGGAATGCCCATGCGGCGCGCCAGGAAGCTGTGCTCGGAGTAGACGGCGCTGCCGGTACCGGGGGTAAGCAGCACGGCTGCAGGATCAGGCCGGGGCGCCACGCTTCGTAGCCGGATCAGGATCTGCGTCGGGACATCCGCGATGGACGCGACCGAGTAATCCTGAAAGAGTTCCGGGACAACTCGCGCGAGCAGGCGCCGGTTCTGGATCATGTAGGAAAGACCCGAGGGATGGCTGAAATAGTGGCTTTTGACGACCAGGCGGCCCTCCTGATCGCGCGCCAGACACAATCCGCTCAGGTGCAGGTAGGCGCCGTGGGTCGGCTTCAAGCCGGTCGCCGCGTGCTGGTAATGCGGGCTGCCGAGCACCAGCGGGATCGGCAGCACGCCTTCGCGCAGAATTTCACGCGGCCCGTAGAGGTCCTGCAACAGCGCCTCAAACGCCCGCACCCGTTGTTGAAACCCGCGCACGATCAGGCCCCACTCCTCTTCGGTGAAGATCTGGGGCAGCAGGTCGCAGAACCACGTATTCTTAAGGCCGCTTCCGGGCACCTCAAACGTCATGCCCAGTTCGCGCATCGTCGCGTCTAACCGGTCCTGGAGTTCCCGCAGGTTGGCGGCGGTGGGCACCCGCTCAAGGAGCAGTTGGTAAACCGCCCGCGGCTTGCCATCTACACCCATCACCTCATTCCAACGTGAATGGTTTGCTACAGCTTTGCCGCCCATTGAACCAGAGGGACCTAACGGGACCGGGCCTTGGATGCAAGTCCGGAGTTGCTTGTTCGGTTGCGGCCGGGTGGGCACGGTCCCTGAGAAATAGTTGATCCGGGGGCCTGTTACCGTTATCAGCTTCCGATGGCAGTGGCGATGCAAGAGCGCCAGTCCGCGACCAAGGCGGCCGGCGTCGTGAGTTTGGCGGTGATGTTAAGCCGGGTGCTTGGGTTGTTGCGGGACCTCCTCTTCGCCGCCCTGTTCGGAGCGGGCCGCAACATGGACGCGTTCATCATCGCGTTTCGTGCGCCCAACCTCCTGCGGGACCTGTTTGCCGAGGGCGCCCTGTCGACGGCCTTTGTCACTACCTTTTCACGCAAGATTGCCACTCAAGGCGACCCCTCCGCCTGGCGTCTGGCGGGCAAAATGGCCACGCTCACCGTCGTTTTCATGAGCCTTATTTCACTCGCCGGGGTGGTTTTTGCCGACCCGTTGATCGGGGTGTTGGCGCCCGGTTTTGATCCGGCCAAGCGCGCGCTTACGGTCCTGTTGGCCCAGATCATGTACCCCTTCATCCTGCTCGTGTCGCTCGCCGCTCTGGTCATGGGCATGCTCAATGCCAAGAATCGTTTCGCCGTGCCGGCCCTGGCCTCCAGTTTCTTCAACCTCGGCTCTATCATCGGCGGGATCAGCCTCGGGTACGCGCTGGATCCCCATTTCGGGAATCGTGCCCTGGTCGGCCTGGCAATCGGCACACTCATCGGCGGCCTGCTGCAGCTCGCGGTTCAGCTGCCCTCCCTCAAGCAGGTCGGGTTCAGCTTCAAACCGGATTTCCGGTGGCGTGATCCCGGCGTCGGCGAGGTGCTTGCGCTGATGGCGCCCGCCGTCATTTCCAGCAGCGCCGTCCAGGTGAACGTCATGATCAACGGCATGTTCGCTTCCCAGCTCGGTGACGGGCCGGTGAGCTGGTTGAACAATGCGTTCCGCCTGGTCCAGTTGCCGATCGGGGTGTTCGGCGTCGCGATCGCCACCGTTACGCTGCCCATGGTTTCGCGCAGCGCCGCCCTGAAGGACAGTGGGGCGTTCCGGGCCACCCTGGCGCGGGCGTTGCGTCTGGCATTCTTTCTGACCATCCCGAGCACCGTCGGTCTCATCGTGCTTGCCCATCCGATCATCCGGCTCCTGTATGAGCGTGGCCGGTTCCTGCCCCACGATACGTTTGAGACGGCATCGGTGCTCCAGTTCTACACGGTCGGACTCGTCGCCTATTCCGGCATCAAGGTGCTGGCGCCCGCCTTCTACGCCATCAACCAGCGCAATACGCCGATGTTTGTCAGCTTTCTGTCCATTGGTGCAAACCTGCTCCTGAACTGGACTTTCACGTTTCGACTCGGGTTCGGCGAGCGCGGCCTCGCCCTTTCCACCGGGTTGGTCGCCGTCACGAATTTTGTGATCTATTACCTGATGATGCGGGCTCATGCGCGCAGCCTCGAGACGGCCCGCCTGTTCCAGAACGTCGTTCGGGTGACCACTGCCGCCCTCGGCATGGGTGCGGTTTGCTGGCTGGGCAACCGCTGCCTGATCTCGGTCGCGCAGGGTAGAATCCTGCAGCTCGGTGCGCTGGCTCTGGTCGTCGCCTCCGGGGTGGCCGTCTTCCTGGGCTTGACCTTCCTGTTTCGGATCGAGGAAATGCACGACATCGTCGCCCTGCTGCGACGCCGCTGGCCCCGCCGGTTACAACGGGCGTAGCGCCCTGCGCGAGTCCCGGCACCACCCCTCGATGGGCGACCAAAGGCGGTACCCGGTTCACCCCGGGCGTGACCATCGGCGCGGTGGCCGCACTCGCTATGCGGATGAGATTGAAATGCGCCCAGGCCGGGGTCCCGGAACGCATCGACGCCAGCTGGAAAATAAATGTTCCGGCCGCCCCCGGCCTTTGGGCGCGCTCCGCTAAAAACTCCTGAAAACTCCTGGATTGGGCTGAGGCCCCACATAGATTCCGTCCGGAGCATCGAACCATGGATTGGCTCAGACACGAAAGTCATCCACGTGTGGTGCCCTAATTTCGCATCAGCTGAACGGCCCTATGCAGATCCAAGCAATAGCAACACAAACCCCGGAAGTCACCAAGCCGGCCGCCCCACTGTGGTACAAGGAAGCCCTCATTTACCAGATCCACGTCAAAACGTTTGCCGACAGCAACAATGATGGGATCGGAGATTTTCAGGGACTTCACAGCAAGCTCGATTACCTGAAGAATCTTGGTATCACGGCCATCTGGGTGATGCCGTTCTATCCTTCGCCGCTCAAAGATGATGGCTACGACATCTCCGACTATTTCAGCGTCAACCCGTCCTACGGTACGGTGGACGATTTCAAAGCGTTCCTGGACGCGGCGCATGCGACGGACCTGAAGGTAATCACCGAACTGGTCCTCAACCACACGAGTGATCAGCATGCCTGGTTCCAGAAATCCCGGCGGGCCGCGCCCGGTGACCATTGGCGCGATTTTTACGTCTGGTCGGAGAATCCGGACCGGTACAAAGAGGCGCGCATCATTTTCAAAGACACGGAAATTTCCAACTGGACCTACGACCCGGTCGCCAAGGCTTATTTCTGGCACCGCTTTTACTCGCACCAGCCCGACCTGAACTACGACAACCCGGTTGTCCGGACCGAGATGCTGAAGGTCGTCGATTTCTGGCTGGAAATGGGCGTCGACGGTTTGCGGCTGGACGCGGTTCCGTACCTCTTCGAGCGGGAACATACCAGCTGCGAAAACCTGGTGGAAACGCACGAGTACCTGCGCCAGCTCCGGACCTACATCGATTCGAAGTACGAAAACCGTATGCTGCTGGCGGAAGCCAACCAGTGGCCGGATGATGCCGTGGCCTATTTCGGACGCGGGGATGAGTGCAACATGGCTTTCCATTTTCCGATCATGCCGCGCATCTACATGTCGCTGCACATGGAAGACCGGTACCCGATCGTGGACATCCTGGATCAGACGCCGAAAATCCCGGACAACTGTCAGTGGGCCATGTTCCTGCGGAACCACGATGAGCTGACCCTGGAGATGGTCACTGAAGAGGAACGCGACTACATGTACCGCGTTTACGCAAGGGACCCGCGGGCCCGGATCAATCTCGGGATCCGCCGCCGGCTTGCGCCCTTGCTCGGAAACAACCGTCGCAAACTCGAACTGATCCACGCCATCCTCCTTTCGATGCCCGGAAGCCCGATCCTGTATTACGGCGACGAGATCGGGATGGGGGACAACATTTACCTCGGCGACCGTAACGGGGTGCGCACGCCGATGCAGTGGAGCGCCGACAAAAACGCCGGGTTCTCACGCGCCAACCCGCACTCCCTTTACCTGCCGGTCAACATCGACCCCGAATTCCATTACGAGGCCGTCAACGTTGAGGTTCAGGAAACCAACCTTTCCTCACTCCTCTGGTGGATGCGCCGCATCATCTCGATCCGAAAGCGGTTTCCGGCGTTCGGGCATGGCGACTTTCAGATGTTGGCGCCGGCCAACTACAAGGTGTTGGCGTTTACCCGCACCTATGAAAGCCAGACCGTCCTGGTTGTCATCAACCTGTCGCGCTTTTCCCAATCCGTGGAGCTCGACCTCCATCAATGGGCCGGGTGGACCCCTGAGGACACGTTCGGACACGGGCGTTTCCCGGTCATCCGCGACACCCTCTACCCGATCACGCTCGGGCCCAACACCTTTTTCTGGTTGGTCCTGACCCCGCCGGCAACCCAGGTCGCCGACAAGGAATGGCTGGTGCCCACCATCGGTTACCGCGGCCAGCCTGACTGGTGGGTCACGCCGGCCGGCCAAAGGTATATTGAAACCGATCTGACCCGGTACATTCGCGGGACCCGCTGGTTCCGGAGCAAGAGCCGCCAGATTCTCAACAGCGCGCTCGTCGACGTGGTGCAGATATCCGAACAGAACCGGACGCAGTTGCTTCTGATCGCCATCAATTATTCGGAAGGGGCGCGCGACCTCTACGCGTTGCCGACTAAACTGGTCTCCGGAGAAGAGGCGCGTAAGGTTCAGGTGGAATACCCGATCGCCGTCATGGCCAGACTGGGCTCCGAAAATGACCTGCTCGTCGATGCCATCGCCGCCCCGAGTTTCCACCGGGAATTGCTCGACCTGGTAGCGCTTACCACGTCCTTGAAATGCCGCTCCGGCCGGCTGGTGCCTACCGCCTCGCAGCGGCTGCGGGCGCTGCTCGACGAATCGCCCGTTCAAACTTCCCGCACCTTGAGGGTAGAACAGAGTAATAGTTCTATCATCTACGACGACAAAATCTACCTCAAGCTGTTCCGCAAATTGGACGAGGGCCTCAACCCGGACCTGGAGGTAACTAAACAACTCACCGAGAAGTGCGGGTTCGAGCACGTCCCGCCCTACCTCGGCGACTTGCAGTACGTCGCCTCGGGCCAGGAACCGGCAGCCCTGGTCATGCTTCAGAAGTTCACGCCCAACGAACAGGATGGGTGGTCCCATACGTTGGAAGCGGTGAACCGGTACTTCGAGCGGGTCCTGGGCGAACCGACTTTGCCGCCGCCGCCGGCCTTGGGAATCTGGGACCAGATTCCGACTGAACAGCTCCATGTTCTGGAAGGCGTTTACCTTGAAACGGTGCGGCTCTTGGGACAACGCACGGCCGAAATGCACCTCGCCCTCGCTTCCGATACCGAGTCGCCGGAATTCAGGCCGGAGCCGTTCACCCTTCAGCACCAGCGTTCAGTGTTTCAGTCGATTCGGAGCGAGACGAAACACACGATGACGATGCTTGGACGTGCGCTGCCCGGTTTGGACGAGCATGCCCGCCAGCTCGCGGACCTGGTGCTCACCCGCTCGGCGGACCTGGCCGGTTTTCACGACTACCTGCTGCAGCAGGAGCCGATCGAGATCTACAAAATCCGCATCCATGGGGATTACCACTTGGGCCAGGTGCTCTACACCGGCAAAGACTTCATCATGCTGGATTTCGAAGGCGAACCGGCTCGAACCCTGGGTGAGCGCCGGTTGAAACGGTCAGGCTTGATCGACGTCGCGGGAATGCTGCGTTCGTTCCATTACGCGGCGCATTATGGCCTCGTCGAGTCGCGCACGATCCGCCCCAACGACCGCGGGATTTTGGAAGGTTACGCCGACCTGTGGTCCGCCCGGGCCGGCCAGGTCTTCCTGGGCGCCTACCTCGATCGGGCGGGTGACGCGGTCTTTGTGCCCGGAGACCGTGCCGATTTGAAAGCTCTGCTGCGCAGCTATCTCGCTCTTAAGGCGATGTACGAGCTGCGTTACGAGTTGAATAACCGGCCGAAATGGGTAGCCATTCCGCTCCGGGGCCTGCTTAACGTCCTCGAAGAAAGCGCCGGGACCGTGCCCCCGGCCGCACCGGTCGGCGAACCCGTTTCGCAGACCTGAACCGGCTGCCTGCAGAGCCCTCACTGAGGCCGGGCCGCTTGCCCCGGCCAAACGATGGAGGAGCGAGCGGGCGCCGCCCCCTGCCGGCGGCCCGCTTGCTTCCATGCAGGATTTGCGCCCCCGTGGTTCCTGCGCATGTTTGGCTGGTCCAGTGCGCCTCATCAATTCTCCCGCTGACCTTCAGCACCTTGTCCGCGGTCTGCCGCGTCCGCTTGCGTTCGTGCCCACAATGGGCGCTCTTCATGACGGTCACCTTGCCCTAATTACCCGCGCAAAAGAAGTTGCGGCCGGCCGAGGTACGACGATCGTAAGCATCTTCGTCAATCCTATCCAGTTCGCGCCTGACGAGGATTTCCAACGTTATCCCAGACCCTTCGAGCAAGACTGGGAAAAGTTAGTCCGGATCGGGTGCGACCTGGTGTTCGCGCCTCCGGCCGACGCCATGTATCGGCCGAATGCGTCCGTCTCCATCCATGAAACTTCCTTGAGCCGGACCATGTGCGGCGCATCCCGGCCGGGACATTTTGACGGGGTCTGCACCGTGGTCACCAAACTGTTCCACCTTGTCCAGCCGGATTTCGCCGTCTTCGGTCAGAAGGATTTTCAGCAGCTCGCCATCATCCGCCGCCTCGTGCGAGACCTTGATTTTCCGGTCCGGATCATCAGCCTGCCCACCGTGCGCGAGGCGGATGGTCTGGCCATGAGCTCCCGCAACGCCTACCTCTCCCCGGAAGAACGTGCCCAGGCGCCGAGCCTGCATCAGGTCCTCGAGGCTGCCGCGGCCCGGGTTCGAGAGAAAACGGTTCTCAGCCCGGATCAGCTCATTAAATGGATGCGCACGGCCTTGGAAACCGCAGCACCCCTCGCCAAAATCGATTATATCGCCGTTGCCGACCCCGCAACGCTCGAGCCCAGGCAGGACCTCGACGGCCCCCTCGTTCTGGCCCTGGCCGTTTACCTCGGCCGAACCCGCCTGATCGACAATACCCTGCTGGAGTGAATCAATGTCAATG
Source organism: Verrucomicrobiota bacterium (assembly GCA_019247695.1). NCBI lineage: Bacteria > Pseudomonadati > Verrucomicrobiota > Verrucomicrobiota bacterium. The sequence goes on from JAFBAP010000162.1 coordinate 25,200, forward strand.
CAGGACTACGACTTCATCATCATCGGCAGCGGCATCGCCGGCCTGACCCTTGCCCTGAAGGTCGCTGCGCATGGACGGGTGGCCATCCTGACCAAACGCCGGCGATCCGACAGCAGCACCGCATGGGCCCAGGGGGGCGTCGCCGCCGTCACCAGCATTGAGGACTCCTTTGAGCTGCACGTCCAGGATACCCTGATCGCCGGTGCCGGGCTCTGCGACGAGAAAGCTGTAAAAACAATTGTAAGTCACGGTCCCGCAGCGATTCGCGACCTCATGGCACTCGGAGTTACGTTTAATGAGCGCGTCCTGGAAAGCGGCAGCCGTGAACTCGACCTCGGCAAAGAGGGCGGCCATTCCAAACGCCGCATCCTGCACCATGCGGATGCTACCGGGCGCGAAATCGAGGACAGGCTGCTGGCGGCGGTCGACCGCCACCCGGCCATCGAGATCCTCGAGAACCACATGGCCATCGACCTGATCACGACCGGCAAACTCGGGTACACGGCCGAAGATCGGGTGGTGGGCGTTTACGCTCTCGAAGAGTTGACCGGCAAGGTCAAAACCCTCCGCAGCAACCGGATCATACTCGCCACCGGCGGATGCGGGAAGGTGTATCTCTACACGACCAACCCCGCCATCGCCACCGGTGACGGGGTCGCGATGGCATGGCGGACCGGCGCCGCGATCGCCAACATGGAATTCATCCAGTTTCATCCTACCTGCCTTTTTCACCCTCAGGGTAAATCGTTTCTCATCAGCGAAGCGGTCCGCGGCGAGGGGGGAAAACTGGTTGACGCGCACGGCCGTGAATTCATGCACAACTACCACGGAAAGGGCGCATTAGCCCCGCGTGACATCGTCGCAAGGGCCATTGACGCCGAGATGAAACGAACGGGTGCCCCGTGCATGTACATCGACATCACCCACCAGCCTGCCGGCTTCGTCAAAAAACGGTTTCCGACGATCTACGACACCTGCTTGCAGGTTGGCATCGACATAACCCGGGACCCGATCCCGGTCGTGCCCGCGGCCCATTACCAATGCGGGGGCGTAAGGACCGATCTTGAGGGCGCGACGACCCTGCGCGGTCTTTTTGCCGTCGGTGAAGTGGCGTGCACCGGCCTCCACGGCGCGAACCGGCTGGCCAGCAATTCGCTGCTTGAAGCGGTGGTGATGGCGGGCCGTTGTGCCGGTGCGGTGCTGCACCCCCGCCACGCCGGCTATCAACAGGACTTCGACCTGCCCGCATGGGAATCGGGGCGCGCCCAGGACGTGGACGAATTGGTCGTGATCTACCACAACTGGGATGAAATCCGGCGCCTGATGTGGGATTACGTCGGCATCGTCCGTACCACCAAACGCCTGCAACGCGCCAGTACCCGGTTGCGTAACCTTCGACGCGAGATCCAGGAATTTTACTGGGACTTCAAGCCCAGCACTGACCTGCTCGAATTGAGAAACCTGTGTACGGTGGCCAGCCTGATCGTGGATTGCGCGCTGGCGCGGCGGGAGAGCCGGGGATTGCATTTCACCCTCGATTACCCCGAACTGAGGGACGACCGGTTTCTGCGTGATACCATCATCCGCCGTTACGGATAACGAATTTATGCCGTGATATTCTCCGGATTTACGACCTTTCCGATTCCACGCGTCCGGATATTGCGCTTTTCGGTAATTGAGCGCAAAAATCGCTTGCTGAAAGGGAGCCTATGCCCGTAAAAGGCAAGGAATCCAACCCCATGCGGCGGCTATTCTTACTCTCGGCGGTGACGGTTTTGTGTGGCGTAGTTGAAGCGTCTGGCCAGACTCAATACGAGAGCAGCACCGATTTCGCGAAGTACGCCATGAAATTGCGGGAGAATGCCCTCTTGAAGATCGAGCCGAAGGTCATCATGTCTCCCACCAAAACCGTGTTCAACGGGTCCGGCCCGCGCTACCTCACCGGCCCTTCCCTCATGGGCCGCGGCGTCCTGAGCCTAAGTCCCGGCCGGTACCCGTGGAAAACCGGTATCGTCACAACCATTTTCTGGATCGGCGAACACCCGACCGTCAATAACCCCGTTCCGAACGACAAGAGCTCCTGGGACAAATTCTGGACCGCAAACTACGGCGGCTACGACAATCCGGAACCATCGGCCCGGCGCAATTACGTTCCGGTCAGCTTTGTGCCTCGTCAGAACCCATTCTACGTTGCACTGCCGTACAATGATATTGAGGGCAGCCACACCAAGCCGGAAGCTGCATCCGTCATTCCCTGGTTTAAGGAAGCATTCGTCAGGGATGGCCAGACGACGCTTAAAGGTCGCTGGGTGGCCATCCGGCACGGAAGCCGGGTCTGTTACGCGCAATGGGAGGATTGCGGGCCGTTCCGGACGGATCACTGGCAGTACGTGTTTGGAAATGAGCGCCCGCGTCCGAACCTCAACCAAGGCGCCGGCCTGGATGTATCACCAGCCATTCGCGATTACCTGGGATTGGGCAACAAGGACATTTGCGACTGGAAGTTCGTCGAATTCCGCGAGGTTCCAGCGGCGGGTCCATGGGCGCTTTACGGGGACAACAACACGTTTGTGATCCTTCGACATCAAAGTGTCGACCGGTTCGCCCGCCAAACCGCGTTGCGCGGTGATGAGTAGGCGGGCACAGCGGGTGCGTCCGCCGTGTGCCCTTAATCTGTGTCAATCTGTGTAATCTGTGGATGCTTTCCCCTTTTCTGCGTTTTTCTGCGTGTTCTGCGGATGATTTAATTTCTCGGCCGTGACCCCGTACGACGACCGGGAACGAGCCTAACCTTGCCAAGTTACGCCCCGGCTCATAGAAGGAGAAATGCACGCACTCAAAGCCTTAATCCTGATCCTGGCAGCGGCAGCAGCCCCTGTCGCTCTGCAAGCGCAAGACGTGACCCCGAGCCCGAGTCCGGCCAATGGGCCTTCGCCGGCCAAGCGGTTGCACCTGCGCACGGCGGCCCAGACGGCGAGTCCAACGCCCGCGGCCTCCGGGGCGTCGACCAAGAGTTCCCATCGGGCCCCCGCTCCTCAGGCCAGCCAAGCCCCCGGCGGCGGCAACGGCCAAGTCTGGGCTAATTCCGAAACCCGCGTCTATCACAAGGAAGGGTCAAAGTGGTACGGCCGCACCAAGCACGGCAAATATCTGAGTGAAGCCGAAGCCCGGAAAGAGGGTTATAAGGCGGCCAAAGACGAGAAGTAAGCGCCGGCGTTGCACCTATCAGACCGTATAAACGGTCTAGGCCCAACGGGCCGGGAGAACATAGCCCAGGGTTTACCCTGGGAAGGCATTCTCCCCCCGACCTAGCCCTGAAAGGGCGGCAGAACCCTCGAGCGACGCCTTCTGCCACCCCTTCAGCAAATCCAACCCGGCGGGGCGGGCGTTTGTTAGGGAGGGTGTACAGGCCTGACGCCTTAGGAGGGCTCGATCGTGATTTGACGGTTACCCAGGGGGTAAAGCCCTGGGCTATGTTCTTCCGGCCCGTTGGGCCTAAAAACCGGCCCGTTGGGCCTAAAGCGGATTCAACCAGCTAGGGAGCATCCTCCGGCGCCGGCACCCCCAGGCCCGTTTGGTTCAATGGGAGGGCGGCGGCCCGCGCTCAGATTCGTCGTACCGGCTGGGGAGAATGGATGAGTGTGGATGACGGGCTTTCAGTGCCGCGAAGGCAACCGGGGCTCGGGCAAAGGGGATGGCTCGTGACCGTGGCCATGGCGATTGTGCCCAGAGGCATCCTGACCCTGCGAGCCGCGCCGGTGCAGGTACAGCAGGAATGCCCCGAGCGCGATCGCCAACAGGTTCAGCCAGGCAGTATGATTCCATGCAAACGTCGCGTCGGTCGCAGCGCTCGCGGGACGCGGACCCGCCGGCACCAGGTGCAAGGCGTGAAAGAGCGCATCCACCGAAAGACCCGCCAGGACCATCGCCAGGAACAGAACCACGGTAATTCGCAGGGCCGGCCCGTTGCCATAGTACTTACGGTAGATGAGCAACAGCGGGATAACGATCAGGTCACCGTAAATGAAGGACGCAACGCCGCCGAAGCTGATCCCGCCGCTCCAGAGCACGCTGGCTAGAGGAATATTGCCGACCGAGCACACAAAGCTGGCCATGGCGATCAGCGGGCCCACGAATGCATTCTCGACCGCTTGGAGCCACGCCGGGCCGCCCTGCAGGAACAAGCCTTTCCACCAATCTTGCGGTACGAGCGTAGCCAGAAATCCGGCGATCAGGAAACCGATCGCCATTTCTTTCCACAGCATGGACCAGTCCATGACAAAGGCGTGGGCGACAGCTTCGAGCCGGCCGCGCCAATCCGGCCCGGCCGCACCCGCCGGGTGATGATGATGTTGATGGTCATGGCTTTCGCCTTCATCGTGCCCGTGCCCCTGTGCCTGTCCCTGTCCCTGTCCGTGGTCATGCACGTGGTCATGCACGTGGTGGTGGCAGCAATGCCCGTTTGACTCCTCCGCATTCTCAGCGTGCTCCCGTGCCGCCCGCTCCACTTTTGGCGTCAGGAGCCACTTGCCCAGCAGCCAGACCCAACCGACCAGAAAGAGCGCGCCGGCCACCTCGGCCGCCACGAAAAGCGGGCCCATCCACAGCCACAACACTGCGCCCAGCTCGACTACCAGGTTAGTCGAGGCAAACATGAACGCCAGGGCGGGAATTAGCGCCGCACCCTGCCGGAATGCGCTGCGGGCCGCGGCCGTCGCGGCGTACGAGCACGAACTGCTGGCGGCCCCGAGCCCGGTGGCCAGGGCCATCGAGCGCAGGTTAGTCCGGCCAAACCAGCGCGACATGTTTTCTTTACTTACCAGCACCTGCAGGACGCCGGAGACGGCGAAGCCGAACACCAGCGCCCACGCGGTTTCCCAAAACATTGCGGCCGCGTGGTACAGACTCATCCATAACCAGTTCATCGTCTGTTATTCCTTCCCTTCAGTTCTTGAATGAAAACGGGCTCGGTCCGGGGTGAACGAATTCAGCGCAGAAAACGGTCCAGGGCCGTGCGCAGTTCGGCCGTGAGTTGCTCGGTCGACATGGCTTTGGCTTGCGGGTGCGCCTCCGGGCCGCCGGTGACGCAATGCTCAACGTGATTGGACAGCAATTCGACGCCCAGCGCGTCCAGGGCGGAGCGCACCGCCGCGATCTGACTCAACACGTCGAGGCAGTAGCGGTCTTCGTCGATCATGCGCTGGATGCCTTGGAGCTGGCCGCTGACCCGCTTAAGCCGGGCCTGGATTTTGCGTCGGGAACCGGCGTCCATGTCCCCATATATACCCCCCAGGGGTATAATGCAAGGCGAAAGACGTGCGTTGCCCGCTCGGGGAGTTCAGCCGTCCGGGGTCAGGCGTTCGCGTCGATCCGGCAAGCTGCATAACCGTGGTTAGCGGGCGTGAAACACGGAATCCAGGTCAATGGTGACGTCCGGAAATGCCTTCGGCGACGCGCTGCCTCGCTCGAGGAGCGTTTCTTTGTAGCCGCCTTCTTCCAGGCGAAAGACGTGCAGGCAATCTTTCTTGAGGTCGACGACCCAATACTCCGGGATTCCAGCGCTCCGGTAAATTCCCGCTTTTTTGATGAGGTCACGCCGGCGGGTGCTCTTGGCAACCTCCGCCACTAAGAATACGTCCGCCGGCCGCACGTGGTGCTCATCTGTGGCAGCGCCGGTTCGATAAAGCATCAGGTCGGGCTGGGGCTCATTGTGGTTCGGGATCGGCAACGGCGTAGCCTTGTCGGTCTCAAAACGCCCGCGGTCCTGGCGCTCGAAAGCGCGGCGCAGCTGTCTTACTACCCGTTCGTGCCTGGGCCCGATTGGAGACATGGGAACGATCCGGCCGTCCAGCAGTTCGACCCGGGCGTCCTCCTCCAGGAGACCCTCTTCCACCAGCCGGTGATACTCCTCGATCGTGTAGCGGTGTACCGCGTCGAAAGCGAACAGACGGGGTTGGAGATCAGTGGCCATGCCGGCATTCTCTGGCGTGCAGGGTACCACAGCTTTGCAGACCGGCCCAAAGAAGATTACATTTCGCGCCGACGGGACCGAGTTTTCAGCCCTGAAGGGGCGGGGACGGAGGCCACGCCCGGCAAAGCGGCTACTTTCGAACTGCGAGGATCAAAAGCGCGTTCTTCGGGTTCCATTGGTAACCAAAGCTGAACGTCAGCGGTTTTGGCGTGCTCGTGGCATAATACTGGCGAAGGTCGGGTTGATAGTAGTTTTTGAACAGATCGATGGGACCGTTGTACGAACCGAAAAACCGGATGGTCCACTTGTCCGGACCAAAGCTGTGAAGCGGGATACCGGAGTCATCCTGGAGAATCGACGCGCTGGCCTGCAACAGGTAGTTCCGGGCCGCATTAAAGCTGTTACCGTGGAGGAGGTAGGAAGCGGCCTTTAGGAAACTATTGGCCGGGCCGAAGTGATCGCAGAAACGGAGCAGGCCCGAATTTCGCTTCAGCCCTTCGTCCGATAGATCCGCGGTGATGTAATATAACACCTTACGAGCACCCGTTGCGCCATCAACGAATGAGATCCTGGCGCCGCGATTACCGCCGAGCGAGGTGTAATCCAGGTTCAGAATTTCTTTGCCGGAGCGGGCAAGAAAAACAAAGATGATCGGCAGCACGCCTTTGAGGGCGGACTGTTGCGAATAGGCGCGCAATTCCTTCGTCTCGAAGAAGCCGAACTGCAGGAACGTGTTCAGCGCGATTTCGAGGTTTTGAAGCGAATTCTGCAAAGCGTCGGGCGGCAGGGATTGCAGTTGCGGGATGGAGTCGGCCGTTTCCAGGCTGACCAGGATGTAGGCGGTGCAATCCGGATAAAACGCGTCCGGCAGGAGGAAGTCCGGGCCGCTGAAGAAATAGAGGCAGGTCCGGCTTGACCTGGTGGCGGGCGCGAGGAAGTCGGCTTGCCAGTTGCGAATGTTGCTGAGTTGCCGCTGGTCGAGGCGGGCGAACGCGGCGTCCATGGCGTTGCTGTGCGCGATCCAGCGCGGGTCTCTGGTCAATCCAGCCAAGGGCGAATCCGGCGACACCGGCATTCCGGCGAGGAATCGAGCGGCGTCGTTGGCGCTGGATGGCCGGGTGACCGGCCGCGGCGCGGGCGGTTGAGCAGACAAACCCGGAGGTGCCTGAGCCGGCATCGCCCGCAGCACCCGGGGTGATGATGACGAGGGCGGAGCGGCCACCTGCGCCTGGACGGCGCCCACGACCCCGATGCCGATGATCAAAGCCAGGCTTCGAAGGACGAAACGCGCCGCTTTGCCGAAGCGAGTCCGGGCATACGGTAGACGCACAGGTTGCATAAGATAGTTTGTTTCAGGCGGGCGGGGTTCGGGTTTATCCCCGGCGTATTCGTGCGATTTGAGCATGATGATGGGCGGCAGGACGGCGGCGGCCCGGTGAGTGCCCCGAACGCGCAAAAATTCCTGACGGGTCACACCGCCTGCGGTATTCCTCACCTGTGAACATCGAGGACGCAATTTTTTCCCGGCGCACCATCCATCGGTTCAAGCCTGAGGTGATCGAGCCCGGGTTGCTTGAAGAGATCCTCGCCGCCGGGTTGTGGGCGCAGAATCACCGTTTAACGCAACCGTGGCGATTCACCGTGGTCGGGCCGGAGACGCAGCGCGCGCTGGCCGGCCTCTACGCCGCGTTCAAACCCGGCGCGAACCCGGAGGCCGCTTCGGAAAAAATCATGTCGAAGCCGCTCCTGGTGGCCGTGTCCGTCACCCTGGCGGGGGATGCCCAACAGCGGCGCGAAGATTATGGCGCTGCCTGCTGCGCGATTCAGATCATCCAATTGATGGCCTGGAGCCGCGGGATCGGGATGCAGTGGAGCACCAGCCCCTTTACGCGGCTTCCGGAAACGTATGACCTTCTTCATTGCGATCGCGAGAAGGAAGACCTGATCGGCATCCTCTTTTTCGGTTATCCCGCCGAGATTCCCGCCCCGCCGGGCCGCAAACCCCTCCCCGAGGTATTGCGGCGCGTGCCGTGAGGCGGTTCCCTTCACGGGAGACGTTCCCGGATCGAGGTCAGAATGTCAGTCACGGCGGCCTCTCGGGGCCGGGCACCGAGATTTCCTTTCCCGTGAACGCGTACGCTGATCGAGTTGGCTTCAACGTCACGCTTTCCGAGCACGAGCATGGTATGAACCTTCATCTGCTCGGCCCGGAGAATCTTCCCGTTTACCTTGTCCGCGGAAAGGTCGAGTTCCGTCCGGACGCCGTGCCGGCGGAGCTCCTGGTAAATGGATTTAGCATAACCCACGACCGCATCTTCCGTAGTGATGGGCAGGATTCGGACCTGTTCGGGATTAAGCCAGAGCGGAAAATTACCCGCGTAATGTTCGATCAGGAACCCGATAAAGCGCTCATGCGTCCCGAGTGGCGCCCGGTGGATGCAGAGGGGAGTTTTCTCGACGTTCTCACGGTCTTTATAGACGAGCCCGAAGCGCGGCGGAACGGCGAAATCGACCTGGTTTGTGGCGATGGTGAACTCGCGTCCGATTGCACTCCAGATCTGCACGTCGATTTTCGGCCCGTAGAAGGCGGCTTCATTCGGGACCTCGATGTGATCTATGTCTGAGCTTCGCAACACCCGGCGAACCATGTCCTCCGTCTGCAGCCACAGCGCCGGCTCATTGACGAATTTCTCCCCGAGACGCCTTGGGTCGTGCGTCGAGAAGCGCATCAGGTACCTTTCGATCCCGAAAATCTTGAAGTACTTAACGTACATCTCGTTGACGGCCATGAACTCCTGCTCGAACTGCTCGGGCGTACAGTAGATGTGCGCGTCGTTCATCTGCATGCAGCGAACGCGCATCAGGCCAAATAGTTCGCCGCTCTGCTCATAGCGGTAGCAGGTCCCGTATTCGGCCAGGCGTAACGGCAGGTCCCGATAGCTCCTCGGCACCGCGGCATAGAGCTTGTGGTGGTGAGGGCAGTTCATCGCCTTCAGGTAATAGCGATGTTCCGCCGCATCGGGATCGTCGCGGGTTTCCGTGAGCTCCATCGGCGGAAACATCGAGTCTTGGTAGTAGGGCAGATGGCCGCTCCTGCGATACATGCTCTCCCTCGCGATGTGCGGCGTTCTGACGCGCTGATACCCCGCCTCAAACTCAGTGTCTTTCGCGAGTTTCTCAAGCTCCTCGATGATCGCGGTGCCGCGCGGCAGCCACAGGGGTAAACCGGGCCCGACGTCGTCCGGATCGAACGTGAAGAGTTCAAGTTCGTGCCCGAGTTTGCGGTGGTCCCGCGTTTTCGCCTCTTCAAGCATCGTGAAGTAGGCATCCAGGTCGCGCCGCGTTTTGAAGGCCGTGCCGTAAACCCGCTGCAGTTGCGGATTCCGCTCGTCGCCCTTGTAATAGGCGCTCGCCAGGCCGGTGAGCTTGAATGCCCCGATATTTCCGGTGCGCGCAACGTGCGGCCCAGCGCAGAGATCGGTGAAATCACCGTTACGATACAGGGAGATTTCCTCGTCTGCCGGGATCCCGTGGATGATGTCCAGTTTGAATTTGCTCGGAACCGAGCGGGCCGCCAAAGAAGCCAGGCTTCCCTCCTCGGCCAACCGGACGGCTTCATCGCGGCTGACGACGATACGTTCGAAAGGGTGGTTCGCCTTGATCTCCTTCTTCATCTCCTCTTCGATGCGAGGGAAATCCTCCGGCGTGATGCGGTGATCCAGCTCGAGATCGTAGTAAAACCCGTTTTCCACGGGCGGCCCGGCAGCGAATTGGGCCTCCGGCCAAAGGCGCAAGATCGCAGTCGCAAGCACGTGCGCGCAGGAGTGGCGAGTGCGGTACAGTTCGTTTGCCGGGTCGTTCCGCGTGGTCGTCTTTTGTTCAAGTGTTTCTTCAGCCATGTACTCCGGTAGACAAGAATCGCGTAAGCATAGCACAACGCATGCGCGGCGAGGGCGCGATTTCACGCCCGCGGAGGAGGGGGTGCCGCCGTAAAAAAGTTGTTCGGTCCATTTGCAACTTACGCCTAAGCAAGTAGGCGTATCGTTGTTTGAAAGGACCGCCGGCATCTTCTTGAAACTTGAATCGCTTCAGTCACGACATTTTTCCCGTATCCTCCTGATTAAACCGTCGGCGCTCGGCGACGTGGTCCATACCGTCCCGCTGCTGCCGAAATTGCGGACCCGTTACCCGGACGCACGGATTGACTGGTTCATCACGCCGGAAAACGCTGAGCTGGTGCGGCATCACCCGGCGCTCTCGGGCGTGGTCCTTTTCGATCGGAAAAAGCTCGCGCGTTTCGGCCGGGGCTGGGACGCGACCCTGGAGTCGTTCCGGCTGCTTGCCGGGTTGCGCCGTGCCCGCTACGAGCTGGTCATCGATCTTCACGGGCAGATGCGCTCGGCCCTTTTCACCCTTGCCACCGGCGCACCCGTGCGCATCGGGTTCGACCGGCCGGTCAGCCGGGAGCCCACCGAGTCGGAGCATCACGAGCTTCGTAACGTCCCCCAGCGGGGATGGGCCGGGGCGCGAGAGGGGTCGTGGGTGGCGTACTCGCATCGCATCCCGATCGAGACGCTCGACGTTCACGCCATCGAACGCTACCTGTGGCTCGGGCCGATGCTCGGCCTGGATGACGCGCCGCCGGACGAGCGCATTTATCTGTCCCCGGCAGCTGAGGCGGACGCGGAGCGTTTGCTTGGCGGTTTGGTCCGGCAACGCTTTGCCGCCCTGGCGCCGGGTACGATGTGGGAAACGAAGCATTGGCTGCCGGAACGCTTCGCGGAGGTCGGCCAGTGGTTTGAAGGGCAGGGCGTCGCGGTAGTCGTGCTAGGAACCAACCAGGACCGCGAGCGGGCGAAGGTTATCGTCGAGCGTTGCCCCGGCGCAGTCGACCTCTGCGGGCGGACGACCCCGGGCCAGCTTGCAGCCATCGTGAAGCGAGCCGCCGCCTGCGTGACGAACGACTCCGGCGCCATGCACCTGGCCGTGGCACTCGAAACGCCGGTCGTCGGTGTTTTCGGCCCGACCAATCCCGTCCACATCGGTCCTTACGGCCAACCGGAAGCGGTGGTGCGCGCCGGCCTGCCGTGCTCACCGTGCAATTTCCGCAACCTGTCGCAGTGCCCGTTTGGTCACGCGTGCATGCACCAAGTCAGCGGGGCCATGGTCATCGAGCGACTCGAGTCGGCGCTACGGGAGAAAATGCCACCGGGTGTCGAGTGCCGGGCGTCGAGCGTCGCGTGCCGGTCACACGGCGGCCACAGCGATCGGGCGGGCACGACGTAAGAGTTCACACGGCGACCACGGCGGGCCACGGCGACCACGGCGGGAAGAAGGGGGGAAAGCGTTCGGAGTTCGGGGTTCGGCGTTCGGGGCGGAAGAGAATGCCACAAATGCCACAAGCGGAAAAATGCCACAAATGAAGAGGCGCCGGGCGGCATGGCTTCCCGCCGTGGTCGCCATGCCCGCCGCACAGCCTAGTGCTTCCAAAAGGTCATCAGGATGTTGATAAGAATGCCGATGAGAGTGGCGAAAAAGAACCACATCATTTGGAATTTAAAGGCATGGAGCTCTTTATGTATTTCCGTCCGAAACCCGGCGAGCTCTTGATGTATTTCCGCCCGAAACCCGGCGATCTCTTTCTGGAATTCTCCCCGAAGCTCCGCGAACATCCGATCGAGCCGGTCAATGCTCGGTCGTTCCTCGATTGCCGTGCTCATTACTTTGACGATATGCTTGGCGTGCTCAGATTCAATACCTGCACCCTCGAGCTCCTCGACTGCGCGTTGAGTGTCCACTCTCTGCTTCCTTTCTATCATCCTCGCTCGGACGCGAGCCCCGCTTGGCGGGCGGCGTGAAGGCAGCGCGACTTTTCCTACCACAACTGCCGGTCAAGGGTGCGGTACTGGACCGCTTCGGCCAGGTGGTCAGGTCCGATCCGGTCGGCGCCGGCCAGGTCGGCGATGGTGCGCGCCACTTTGAGGATGCGGTCGTAGGCGCGCGCGCTCAGGTTGAGCGCGCTCACCGCCCGGCGCAGCAGTTCGGTGGCGTCGGGTTCCAGGGCGCAATGTTTTCGCAACAGTCGCGGGCCCATGCGGGCATTGGCTGAAACCTGGGGTTCGCCGGCAAAGCGTTGTTGCTGGCGCAACCGGGCGCGGGTAACCCGTTCGCGGATGTCCGAGGAGCCTTCGCCATCCTCGACGGTGGTCAGGTCTTTGAGTTCCATGGCCGGTACGTCGACGTGCAGGTCGATACGGTCCAGCAGCGGCCCGGAAAGCCGGCTCCGGTATTTAAGCACCTGGGCCGGGTTGCACCGGCACTCGCGCCGGGTATCGCCGTAATGGCCGCAAGGGCAGGGATTCATGGCCGCCACCAGCATGAACTCCGCCGGGAAAGTCATGGTGCCGGCTGCGCGCGAAATGGTGACCCGGCCATCCTCAAGGGGTTGGCGCAACACCTCGAGGGTCGAACGGCGAAATTCGGGCAGTTCATCCAAAAAGAGCACGCCGTGGTGCGCCAGGCTGACTTCTCCGGGCGAGGGGTGGGCGGTGCCGCCCAGCAATCCGGCGTCGGATATGGTGTGATGGGGGCTACGGAAAGGCCGTTCCCAGACGAAGGGGCGTTTGCGGTCCAACAATCCGCAGACGCTGTGAATCCGGGTTGTCTCGATGGCCTCGGCCAGGGTGAGCGGCGGGAGGATTGAGGGAATGCGCTTGGCGATCATCGATTTGCCCGAACCCGGAGGGCCGATCATCAAAAGGTTGTGTTCGCCGGCCGCCGCCACTTCGATGGCCCGTTTGACGTGGGGTTGGCCTTTCACTTCGCAAAAATCGACTTCGCACCGGGACGCCGGGCGCTCACGCATGGCGACGGCGGGGGTGAGTTCCCGCTCGGCCCGCAGGTAGAGTACCACCTCGGTGAGCGTGGCGGCGCCAATGACGTCAATGCCGTCGACCATGGCTGCTTCGTCCGCGTTTTGAACCGGCAACACCAGAGTGCGCCGGCCGCGCCGGCGCGCCTCGAGGGCGATGGCCAGTGCGCCTTTGACGGGGCGGAGTTGCCCTGAGAGGGCCAGTTCACCGGCAAACAAGAACGATCCCAGGTCAGGCAACCGGCTCTTCTCGTTGAGAACCAGCAGGCCAAGGGCGATCGGCAGGTCGAAGCTGGGTCCTTCTTTGCGCAGGTCCGCCGGCGCCAGATTGATCGTGATGCGGCCTTCGGGCCCGCGCAAGCCGCTGTTGTGAATGGCGCTGAGCACACGATCCCTGCTTTCTTTAACCGCCGTGTCCGGCAGGCCGACCACGGCGATCCTGAAATCGTTGCCCCAACTGGCGTGGACCTCGGTTTCGACCTCGAAAGCATCGACGCCCACCACGGCCGCGGAATAAACTTTGGAAGGCATAAAATAGTATAACAAGAATCTGTTATGTTATAATATCGTCGCGGCGCAAGGAAATTTGCAAGCCGGCGCGCCCAGAGGGCCGTGCGACGCCGGCATCGAAAAAGGGCTATCCCCGGGATGAGGCGCTCCCAGAGGTGGAAGGACGAGCGGCAGAGCGAAGCTGGAAATTCCGCGTCGACGGGACCGGCCGGCGCCGGGCGTCGGCCACCCATTCGGTCTCCGGCACGGGCACCGACACAATGCAGATGCGGATGATAGGGGTCGAGGCGCTCTCAAAAGGGCTCCAGGCAGGGGCCGGATCAGGGGTGGAGGACCTCGGGGGCTTGCTCTCCGGCGCCGCCCGATTTACCGGCGTGGGCACCTTCCTGGGCCTGCTCTTCACGCCGAACACGACGGGCGAAAGGCCCCGGCCGGAAAAGGCGCTCAATGATCCGACGTGGTTTCCGGCGGAGGTCACCGATGGCGAGTTGGACCAGTTTGCGGCCGATGCGCAAGCCTCGGGCCGCGAGGCGGCCCGACAAGCGCTGGTCAATTCCTGGTTAAGCCGCACGGGGGATGACCTGGTCAACTGGGGTATCCGGACCGGCAAGACCTTTCCGCAAGAGGTGCCGGCCGGCGAGATCGTGGCCTTCTACGGCCGCAAAAAGGCTGAAACAGAGGCCAAGAAAAAGGCCGAAAAGCAGGCGGGGGACGACAACGACGGCGGCAAAGTTGTCGGGACCGAACATCCCCATTGCGGTGAGTGGGGTAAGTACGGCGAGCTCGTGAAGAAAAACGAGCGGGCCAAGCGAGCCAACCCCGACGTTTTCCCGCAGGAGGCCCACCACCTGCCCTCCTTCGCGGCCATGAGGCTTGAGGCTGAACGGGACTTTAACGGGGACAAAGATCTGAATCCCCGTCAAGAACGGGAACTCAAGAACGACCTACTCGCGCTAGACCTGCCAACTCCCGTTCACCGGAACACGGATACATGTGGCGGGAAGCAGCATTCAGTCGGACCCGATGGCAAGACCACGGTGCAACGCGACTCGGAGGACCCGCGCAAAGCATGGGAAAAGGATAAAGAGGATGTCGAGCGATTAAAATTTCCTCGGGGCCAGGAAAAATGCCGTGCGACCACGCACGCCAGCCTCAAGGAGATGGACGGTGAATCAACAAAAGAAAAGATCGATGGGATCAAGAAGGACGTCGCCGAAAAGTACAAAGACGTTCAAGCCACGCCAAAAGGTAATGGAAGCTGACGAGCATATGGTGCACGCACAAGAAATCATGGACTTGATCGGTCGCTCCGGGCTGGACCCGCGCGTGGCCGGCCTCTTGGAGCGACTCGGCTTTAAACAGCCGCTGATCGGGTCGGACCGCAGCGACCCGCAGCTGGATGTCGATGAGGAACTCGGCAGGACCTTCGTCATTCTGGATGACACGGTTGGCACGGATTTTTTGTTTAAGTTTGCGGAGGCGCTGCCCGGCACGTCAGGCCAGCCATTCATGGAGGGCGAGCCCGTATTGATTTCGGTCTTTTTCTACTCGAAGGCCGAAAGCGCCCTGAAGGGCCTGCCGTTTGGGTTGTCGTTTAAGGACGATTGGGACCGCTGCAGGGCCAAGGTCGCTCAGCCGCCCGCCATCATCGACGACCAGATAGTCTGCGACATCTGGACCGATCACCCGGTCTATCGACTCAGCCTCGACTACAGCCGCGATACGGCGAGGCTGATACAAATACCACGCCCAATGCCGGGCGCACGGCCGCTAGTGGGATGACGCGGTCCCATTGATGGGATGGAGGATTGCCGAGCGGGCGCAGAGAGCTCAGCGGCAACGCCGCCGGCCGGAATCAACGGGCCGGGATTCGTATTCTAACCTGCTCATGCTCAACAACTTATACAGCTCACCCGTTTGGGTGAGAATGACTTGCGAGCCTCGCCGTGGATTTGGCATGGGCCAAGCAATAACCGCAGCCCATCAAGCCTTCGGTTATGAAATCCATTGCGTTCTCCAAGTGCAGCCCGCGATTCCTCGCTTTCTCGGTCGAGGCGGCCTCGAGCCTGTCCATGATCCATCACTGGCAGCGAAGCGCGGCCATCGTTCATTTAGCCTTGTCCCGAACTGTGGCAGGTGCCGGCTGCTGCAGGGAGTTCGGTCACACGGCGGGCACGGTGGAAGCGAATCACACCGCGCCACGGCGGAACACGGCGACCACGGCGGAAAGATAGAACCGTCCGCAGAAGGACGCAGAAGGACGCAGAAAGGAGGAAAGCATCCACAGATTACGCAGATTACACAGATTAAGGGCACACGGCGGGCACAACGTAAGAGTTCACACGGCGACCACGGCGAACACGGCGGGAAGAAGGGGAAAGCCAGGCCGGCGCTTCTTCATTTGTGGCATTCTCTGCCGCTCCGAACCCCGAGCCCCGAACTCCGAACTCTTTCCCCCTCTTCCCGCCGTGTTCGCCGTGGCTCGCCGTGTTCGCCGTGTGAACTCTTACGTTGTGCCCGCCATACCCGCTGTGCCCGCCGTGTGACGGTGTGAGGGCGCTAAACGCTTTATGATCGTCGGGATCCGTGTACGCTGTGCTTGATTTCTGCAGACCTTGCAGAACCCAAGCGCCCGATGAGCAGCTCCAGGCAACCGGACCTTAAGACTCAACCGCAAAACAGTTCTTCCGACGCCGGCCAACCTGCGTTCCCCTCGGTTCCCGAGGTGCGACTCGAGATCGCGGCGGCGCAACTGCCCGTGTACGATCGTTCTCAGGCGTATTCAGGCACGGAATCGTTTCGTAGGCTCGAGCGTGCGTCCCTGATGTGGGTTTCGAATCAGTCGGATGATTTGCTCTGCCTGCCCTATTGCACGATCGATCACCTCGAGTATCAGCTTCGGACGGCTTTGCGAGTCACGGGCGCTCTGCGTGGGCGGGCGCTGTTATCCGACGAGGTTGGCCTTGGCAAGACGATTGAAGCCGGGCTCGTGCTGAAAGAGTACCTCACGCGCGGCATGGTGCGCCGGTTTCTCGTGCTCACGGTCCCGTCCTTGGTAGATCAGTGGGCCGAAGAGTTGGAGAGCAAGTTTTCCCTCTCGTCAGTCACGACGAATCAGCCGCAATTCCGGAACGATCCGGAAAGATTTTGGAAGGAGGAGAATGCGATCATCGGCTCCATTCATACCTTCAAACAGGATACGCACCTGGCTTTCGCGGTGCACCGGCCGTGGGACATGGTGATCGTGGATGAGGCGCATCACTTGCGCAATCGCACATCGAAAGCCTGGGAAGCCGTGAATGCGCTTCAGCGCCAGTTTCTTCTCCTGCTCACCGCCACCCCGGTTCAGAATTCGATCGAGGAACTCTATAATCTGGTCACGCTGCTGAGGCCCGGGCATTTGCCTTCCCCGCAGGAATTCCGCCGCCGGTTCGTCAATCGGGACCGGCCGTATGAACCGCGTGAACCCGAACAACTCCGCCAGCTGCTCGGGCAGGTGATGATCCGCAATACCCGGGCGAATGCCGGTATCCGGCTGCCGGCGCGGCGGGCTGAAACCGTGGTTTACGAGCCGGGCTCCGGCGAGCGTGGTTTTTGGGATGAATGGGAGCGCGAACTGCGTGCCGCCCTTCAAGGTATGAACCTGGCAAAAGCCAGTTTGTGGGGCCGGCTGCTTCTGCAGGCGGCGGGCAGCAGCCCGGCGGCATGGTTGGATGCACTCGAAAAATTCCCTAAACCGGATTTGGTGAAACGGTGGAGAACGAAGGCGCTGCTGAAGCAGAGCTGGGAACGAAAGAGCGCCGCCCTACCCGCCTTAAGCCGGACCGAGGGCGGCGTGGTGATTTTCACCCAGTTCCTCGCCACCCAGGATGCGTTGGCAGGAGCATTGGCGACGGCCGGAGTGAAGACGTGGCTGCTGAACGGCCAGACTCCGGCAGCCCAACGGCAGGGCCTCGTCGATTCGTTTCATGAGCAGGGCGGCGCGCTGCTGCTGACCAGGAGTGGAACCGAGGGCCGCAACCTCCAGTTCTGCCACCGGTTGGTGAACTTCGATCTTCCCTGGAACCCGATGGAGATCGAACAGCGAATCGGACGCCTTCACCGGATCGGCCAGGAACGGGTAGTTGAGATCTATAATCTGGTGCAGGCCGGCACCCTGCAGGCGCACCTGCTTGAGATTCTGGAAGGAAAGCTGAACTTGTTTGATTTGGTGGTCGGCGAGACGGGGCTCATCCTGGGTGAACGTTTCACGAGCGAAGATTTCGAGGAAGAAATCTTCCGGCGCTGGCAAAACGCTGCAGACGACGACGTTGCCGGGGCGCTCAAGACGCTGGGGGATGAACTGAGCCGCGCCCGCTCCGGTTTCGAAGAGATCAAGCGCCTCGATGAAACCCTGTTTGCGCACGATTACGAAAGCACTTAATCGTCCGGCTCCGAGATGAAGTTTTCAAAGATCCCCGCGCGCGCCGAGTACCTGATCGATTTCTTTGAAGAAGGCCTCTCGTCACTGGGTGCGATCTGCGAGCGTTCCTGGCACGATCGCCTGGAGGTCCTGGCGGAAGGTGAGACTGCACGGCTTTGGCGAAACGAAGGCGACTTCTTTTCGGGTGAACTGCATTTTTGCAACGGCGGTTTGCCGGAGACGGGGAATCCGGAAACGGAGGTTTTTCCCGGCAGCCCACTAACTTTTAAGCTGGTCGAAGCGATTTGGACCCATAACGCGGTCCATTCCCGGGCCTGCCTCTCAACGGGAGGGATCCTGAGGCCGCCGGCGCAGGACGTGGCGCAAAAGCTTTGGCAGGCGCAGTTCGGTCCCTGCGCAGCCTGGCGATTAACCACCCCGTTCCGGCCGGCCTGGAGTTTCTCGTTGGTCATTGCGCTGCGCTGCGAAATTCAGGCGATCGACCAGAGCTGGAGTTGTCATCGCCTGGCGTTTACTCTGCCCGGCGGCGAACGTGATGCCTCCCTGGAGTCAACGCTCGAGCAAATGAGCCCTACGGAAACCGCGCCTGAAGGGCCGGACTGGCCGGCGGAGGATGGGTTTACCGTATCCGACTGGATCGGACGGGCGCTCGTCAACGAGCTGGCACCGGAGCTCTCCAAAATCAAGGAACGGCAGCAGAACTTTTTACGGCGGGAGCTGAGCCGCATCGATACGTACTTCGACAACTATTCTCGTGAGCTGCATAGCCGCATGGCGCGCCAGCGCAAAGAGGACGCCATTAAACGTTATGCCGAGCGCCTCGAGGCTACACGCGTCGAACACAACCGGCGGCGAGCCGACCAGATCGAGCGTCACACGATCCATCTTCTGCCCCACGTTGACGCTGTGTTGACGGTGGCGGAACCTGCACTGGTCGCAACGGTCAGCTGCCGGGCCGGCCGCGCGGAACGAAGTACCCGGGCAACTTTTATCCCGCGAGCGCGCCGCTGGCATTTGGCAGAGAATGCCACAAATGAAGAAGTGGCGGCTAACGGGTAACGGGTAACGGGTTCGGAGTTCGGGGTTCGGAGTTCGGAGCGGCAGCATGGAGGTGGTTGCGAGTGTCAACCTTGGAGTTGCCGCCAGGTCCTCTTGATCTGTGTCAATCTGTGTAATCTGTGGATGGATCCTCTTTTCTGCGTTCTCTGCGT